>CAZWKH010000135.1:0-7080 GCA_964633885.1 uncultured bacterium
AAGATGCTGGTCTACGACGACACCGAGCACCTGGAGAAGGTGAAGATCTTCGACAAGGGGGTCAACTACCGCGACCCCGAGACCTTCGGCGAGTACCAGCTCTCCTACCGCGCGGGCGACATCGTCTCGCCCAAGCTCGACTCCTACGAGCCCCTGCAGGCGGAGATCGAGGACTTCCTCCGCTCTATCCAGGAGGAAGGGAAGCCCCGCGCGGACGGCGTATCCGGGCTGCGCGTGGTGCAGGTGCTGGAGGCCGCCGAGCGGTCCCTGGCCAATGGCGGGGAGCCGGAGGCGCTGCACCTGGACGAGAGCCCGATCGCGACCCGGCGTGTGCCGGTCTAGGGAGGGCGGTCCGTGCAGGCGCTCATCTATCCCAATGTCCAGCTGGGCGAGGGGACCGTCGTCCATCCCGGCTGCATTCTCGGCTTCCCTCCGCGGGGCCGCACCGAGGGCGAGCTGCCGCTGGTGATCGGCCCCGGCGGCGTGATCCGCCCCTTCACCACCATCTACGCCGGCACGGTGATCGGCGCCCGTTTCAACAGCGGGCAGGGGGCCTCCATCCGCGAGGACAATGTGATCGGCGACCGCTGCTCGATCGGGACCAACGCCGTGCTCGAGTACGGCAACCGCATCGGCGACGGCACCCGGGTGCACAGCGGCTGCTTCCTCGAGAAGACCACCCTGGGGGAGAATGTGTTCGTGGCGCCCAATGTGGTGTTCACCGACGACCCGCACCCTCCCTGTCCGCGCTATCAGGACTGCAAGGGCGGGGTGACGGTCGGGGACCACACCGCGATCGGCGGCAATGTGACGATTCTCCCCGGTGTGCGCATCGGCTCCCGCTGCCTGATCGGCGGCGGTTCGGTGGTCACCGCCGATGTGCCCGATGGCATGGTGGTCGCGGGCTCTCCGGCCCGGGTGATCAAGAGGGTGGACGAGCTGGTCTGCTGGCCCGGCTTCTATCCCCACCCCTACGCCTGGACCCCCTAGTGCAGACCACGCCCCGCGGGGAACTCGAGGCCCGGCTCGTCCGTCTGCAGTCGCGGCTCCACCAGCGCGGTCTCGACGGGGCCTTCTTCCTGCAGAAGGCGGATCTCTTCTACCTCACCGGCACGGTGCAGAACGGGATCTTCTATGTGCCGGCGCAGGGGAAGCCCCTCTTCGCCGTGCGCCGCTCGCTGCAGCGGGCGCGGGCGGAGAGCGCCTGGGAGGAGATCCTGCCCCTGCGCGGGATCAAGACCCTCCCCGGGCTCCTGGCCGGGCGGGGGCTGGCCGCCCCGGCCCGGCTGGGGCTCGAGCCGGATGTGCTCCCCGCCGCCATCTACCTGCAGTTCGCTGAGGCCTTCCCGGGGGCGGCGCTCGAGGACGCGAGCGAGGCGCTGCCCGCGGTGCGCATGGTCAAGAGCGTCTACGAGGTGGAGCGCGTCGAGCGGGCGGCGGGGCAGCTCTGCGCCGTGTTCGCGGCGATCCCGGGCATGATCCGCGACGGCTGCGGGCGCGAGATCGAGCTGGCCGCGAGCATCGAGTCGTTCCTGCGCCGCGAGCGCCACCAGGGGATCGTGCGCACGCGCCGCTTCGGCATGGAGATGTACTTCGGCTCGGTGAGCGCGGGGGGGACCGCCTCGCATCCCACGGACTTCGACGGCCCGGTAGGGGTCGAGGGGCTCTACCCCGCGGCGCCCCAGAGCGGGGGAGAGCGGCCGCTGCGGGCGGGGGAGCCGATCGTCATCGACCTCTGTGGCGGGTACGGCGGGTACACGGCGGACATGACCCGGGTGTTCGCGCTGGGCGGGCTGCAGGACGAGGAACTTCTGCGGGCCCATCGTTTCGCGTTGGAGATCCAGGAGATGGTGCGGGAGCGGATGCGGCCGGGGGCCGTCACCGGTGCGATCTACCGCGAGGTGGAGGAACGGGTGCTCGACTCGCCCTTCGCGGGGCAGTTCATGGGGCATGGGGACAACCGATCCGCCTTCGTGGGGCATGGGCTGGGGATCGAGCTGGACGAGCTGCCGGTCTTTGCCGCGCGCAGCGAGGTGCCGCTGCGCGAGGGGATGGTGGTGGCGATCGAGCCCAAGTTCTTCTTCGGGGAGCGGGGTGGGGTGGGGATCGAGAACACCTGGGTCATCACCGCCGAGGGGTGCCGCTGCCTCACCGCGAGCGACGACGCGATCGTCGTCGTGTAGGCGGCGCCGCGGAGCGGGTCGCGGGTCGTCCTCGCCGAAGGGGCCCCCGCTGCGCGGCCCTTCGGACTGCGGTCGACCCGCGACCCGCTCCGCGGCGCCGGGCATGCGAAGCACCGTCGCGGCTCGCGGGCCGTCCTCTAGCTCCGCGCCACTCGCTCGCCCATCCAGCGCCGGGTGTCCTCCGCCAGGGCCCCCCAGTCCACGCCTGGCGCGAGGTACTCCGTCTCCAGGTGGGTCGCCAGGGTGGGAATCGGCGAGACCAATCGCCTCCCGCGCGGCCGTAGCCCGCGTCGCAGCGCACCGCGCCACCCCAGTCCCTGGATCTGCCGCCACATCGCGCGGTCCTCGGGGATCTCCCCGCGCAGCGCGCGCAGGTGGATCGCCAGGTCGGCGCGCAAAGCCCCCAGCCGCGCGCCGTAGCTCATGCAGCTGCTCTCGACGGTTCGCCAGTGGCGGCCGCCGGCGAGAAAGACCCGCGCCTTTCCGCCGTCGGCGTCGTCGTCGCGTGTGTAGCGGTCCCGGTGATCGTAGAGGGTGAAGTAGGCGGCCTCGGGGATGGCCTCCGCCGCCGCCGCCAGATCCCGGAAGGCTTCCGGCAGGTAGAGGTAGTCGTCCTCTGAGATGTAGACCAGGTCCGTATCGGGCGGACCGGGCGCCGAGGCCTCGGCGAGCGCCCGCCGGCAGGATCCGCTGTTCCCGAGCCCCGGCAGGTCGATCGCCCGCCCCGCCCCCCGCATGAGCCGCGCGCGCTCCTCGGGGATGGGCCCGTCGTTCAGGAAGAGGGTCTCGTGGGGTGAGTCCAGCCCTTCCAGCGCCCGCAGGAACGACCCGAGCGCCGCCGTCTTGTCGAAGAAGTCCGGACGGTTCTTGAGGTTGGTGGCCCCGCTGGAGCGATAGATGAAGTGCAGCATCGCGACTACGATAGCGAGCCTCCGCCGGCCCCGCCAGGGATTCCCACGATGGGGGCGCGGATTGCCCTTGACCCTTCTCGCCCCGCTGGTTAGCGTGTTGGCCGATTGAACTTACGCCCGCGGCCGCGGGCTTTCTTCACCCGAAGTGGACCCCATGAAACTCAGAGCTGTCCTCTTCGCCGCGATGCTGCCCGGCGTGATGGCGGCCGGGCCCGCCCTCGCGCAGACCAGCGCATCCTCGGACACGCCGGCCTACGCGCCGGTGGAGAGGCTGGGGTTGTCCGAGATCCGCAACCTCCTCATCGCGCGCAACTTGCCGCCTGAGGCCATAGAGCGCCTGCTCCGGGCCTATCCGGAGGACCAGAGCTTCACCGCCGAGGAGGCGCGGGTGCTGGTCGAGAGTGCCGTGGCGCTCACGGCCCCGGACACCCAGGACAGACGCTTGGCAGCCCGACCGCCCACCGGCTATCCCGTGGGACGGGACGGCCTGCGACCCGGCGCGCAAGGGGAGGTCCAGGCGCCGGTGGCGCCGCTTCCCCTCGGTGAGCTGCCCGTCTTCGGCCAGGCCTTCTTCAAGGCCGCCCCCGAGACCTTCGAGCCGCCCCAGGACGCTGCGGTGGGCCCGGACTACATCCTGGGCGCCGGCGACGAGCTGTCCATCGTCCTCTGGGGAGCCGTGGAGAAGCAATGGACCCCCATGGTGAGCCGTGACGGGACCGTGGCCATCCCGCAGGTGGGTCTCATCCCGGCGGCGGGGCTCTCGCTCGAGGAGTTCCGTGAGGCGCTGCGGGCGCAGCTCGCCGCGGTGTACTCCGGCTTCGAGCTCAGCGCGACCCTCCGGACCCTGCGCAGCGTCCAGGTCTCGGTGCTGGGAGAGGTGCGCCGCCCGGGCACCTACACCCTGAGCCCCCTCGCCACCGCCTTCAACGCGCTCTACTACGCGGGGGGCCCCACCGACATAGGCACCTTGCGCGGCGTGAAGGTGTTCCAAGGCGACAGCCTCCTGGCCGTGGTGGATCTCTACGACCTGCTTCTCGACGGCGAGAGCGGGAGCGACATCCGGCTGGGCACCGACTACCGCGTCTTCGTGCCCCCCGTGTTCGGATTGGCCACGGTACGCGGCGATGTGCGCCGGCCCGCCCGCTACGAAGTGAGGCCCGGCGAAACGGTGGACGATCTCCTGCGCTTCGCCGGCGGGGCCACCGCGACTTCTTATGCCCTGCGCTCCGTGCTCGACCGGGTGCGCTCGGACGGGACGAGGGAGACCTACGACATCGCCCTCGCCGCGGAGGGGGCGGAGACCAGGGTGGCCGACGGCGATGCGCTGACGATCTACTCCGTCTACCATGTCGAGCCGCGGACCTATGTCACGGTCACCGGTGAAGTCCAGGCCCCGGGCCGCTACGAGCTCTTCCCGGGCATGACCGTCTCCGACCTGGTCTTCCGGGCCGGCAACCCGCTGGAGAGCGCCTATCTCTCCGGCGGAGAGCTCTCGCGGCTGGCCCCCAGCGAAGGGGACTCGGTGGCCTACACCGTTCCCTTCAGCCTGGAACGCGCCCTGGGCGCGCCCCACGGCGACTTCGACTTCGCGCTCCACGCCGAGGACCGCGTCCATGTGCGCCGCGCACCGGGCTGGGTGCCCCAGGCGATGGTCCAGGTCACCGGCGAGGTCCGCTTCCCCGGCACCTACTCGCTCACGCTGCGCGAAGAACGGCTCTCTCAGGTGATGCGGCGCGCCGGCGGGCCCACCGCCGAGGCCTTCCCATCCGCCTCGGGGCTCTTCCGCAAGGAGGGGGGGCGGATCATCGTCGATTTCGAGAGGGTGCTGTCCAACCCGGGCAGCATCGAGGATGTCATCCTGGCCGACGGCGACTCGCTCTATGTGCCCCGCTACAAGGAGACGATCCAGGTGACCGGCGCGGTGAGCCGTCCGGGAGCGCTGGTGTACCAGCCGGGCAAGACCGCCGACTACTATCTGCGCCGCACGGGGGGGCTGCGGGAGGACGCGGACAAGGGCCGCATCCACATCATCGGCGTGGACGGCTCCGCACAGAAGGTGCGCCGCTCGATGTGGTTCGACCCCGAGGTGCCTCCAGGGGCGATCATCGATGTCGGGATCGAGACTCCGGGCAAGGACATGGACTGGCTGGGCGCCATCCGCGACGGCATGACCATCGTGAGCGGCCTCGCCACCACGATCTACATCGTCACCCAGCTCGACAAATGAGACCCCTGACGGAAGACGGACCCCCGACCCTGGCCGACTACTCGCGCATGGTCCGCCGGTGGCGCCGCACCGGCGCCGCCATCCTGGCCCTGGTGCTGCTGGCCACCCTGATTTTCACGCTCACCGCGAAGAAGGAGTATGTCGCCACCGCGTCGCTTCTCCCCGAGGCGACCGGCCCCGATGCCGGAGGCCTGAGCGCCATGCTCATGGGTAAGTTCGGAATCTTCCCGGGGCTCAATGCCGGCCCTGCTACGCCCGGGGACATCGCGATGTCGATCCTGGGCAGCAAGTCGGTGGCGGGGGCGGTGGTGGACAGCGTGGGTCTCGTCGCGGCCTGGGAGGTTGGCGAGGCCACCCCGCAGCGCGCGCGGGAAGTGGCCATCGACATGCTGCAGAAGCGCACCCGCATCGTCCAGGACGAGCACACCATGATCCGGCTGCGCGTGTCGGATGCATCGCCCGGCCGTGCCGCCGCCATCGCCAACGCCTACCTGGACGAACTGGACCGCGCGAACCTGACCTTCACCACAGGTTCCGCCGCGCGCACCCGCCGTTTCGTGGAGCAGCGCCTCGACGAAACCCAGCGCGAGATGGCCGGAGCCCAGGGACGGCTTCAGGAGTTCCAGCGCAAGCATGGGGCGCTGGCCGTGGACGAGCAGACACGGACCACGGTCGCGGTGATCGCGAAGCTGCAGGGCGAGACCGAGGCGCTCAAGGCGAAGCGCGAGGCTCTTCGCTTCTCGATGAGCGACCGTTCCTCGGAGATGCGCTCCCTCGATGCGCAGATCGCGGCCATGGAAGGCCGGGTGCGGAGCCTGGTCGCGCCGGGTGCTGAGGGCACGGCGGGAGCGGGAGTGCTGCTCCAGCTTCAGGATGTGCCGGCCCTGGCCGCCGAGTACGCGCAACTCCTTCTTGCCGTGGAGACCCAGGCCGCGGTGTACGGGATGCTGGCACAGCAGCTGGAGCAGGCCAAGATCGAGGAGACCCGCAACACCCCGACGGTGCGCATCCTGGACCGCGCCAGCGAGCCGCTCTATCGCTCGAAGCCGCGCAACAAGCTCAACATGGCGGTGGGTTTCGTGCTCGGGTGCGCGCTGGCCTTCATCGCGATCCTCGCCCTGGACCGCCTGGCTCCGCAGGCGGGATCGGAAGGAGACCGCTGGCGGGCGCTCCTGCGCCGCCCGCCCCTCTCCTGCGCGAGCTAGCGATGGGTGGCCGGATCGACGGCGCGGGGGTCCCGAGCGGCTCCGGCCTCCTCCGCGACCAGCGCGGTCCAGGCGGCGGCGAAGCGCTCGAGGGTGAAGGCGCGCGCGAAGTCCCGGCCGCGGGCGGCCAGCTCCTCGCGCCGTTCCAGGGCTGCGGCCACGGCGCAGGCAAGACCCTCCGGCCCCTCGACGAGGATCTGTCCCGCGCCTTCCAGAAGTTCCCCCAGCCCTCCCACCCGCGCCCCCCCCCCCGGCGTGCCGGCGAGCAGCGCCCCCTGGGCGGTGCGGTTCCCCCCCCCGCGGAACCTGGGGAGGGCGACTGCGGCATCGCAGGAGGCCAGCAGCAGGCGGTAGTCCGCCTCGTCCAGCTCCAGGTTCGGGCAGGGGAGCGGGACCTCGCGGCGGCCGCTGGTGACCAGCTGGTACGGCGCGCCCCGCAGCGCCTCGTGGGCTTCCACCACTCCTTTGGCCCTCTGGCAGTTGCCCAGGTAGATGAGCGGGCGCGGGTCGAATCCATGGCGCGTTCGGAAGGCCGCGCGGGCTTCCGCCGCGAC
>CAZWKH010000136.1:0-7073 GCA_964633885.1 uncultured bacterium
CAGGGTTGTGAGTAACGGCATCTACTTCTTCTTCGGGATTGCCGAGAAGGCGCGACGCACCTTCCTGGTGGAGCGGACGGGCGGAACCACCGTCCGCATCCCGGTCACACTGGAGCCCCTGCCCCAGGAGCAGCGAGGACAGTCATGATCGAGCGCTACAGCCGCCCCGATATGGCCCGCCTCTGGTCGGAAGAGGAGAAGCTGCGAACCTGGCTGGAGGTGGAGCTGGCGGTGGTGGAGGCGCTGGAGCGGTACGACGAGGCCCCTCCGGGCACCGCCGCGTCCATTCGTCACCGCGCGGTGATCGATCCCGCACGGGCGGCCGCGCTGGAGACCACCCTCAAGCACGATGTGATCGCTTTCCTCACCTCCGTCTCGGAGGGGCTGGGCGACGAGAGCCGCTGGCTGCACTACGGCATGACCTCCTCGGATCTCCTCGACACCGCCCTCGCCCTGACCACCCGCCGCGCCGCGATGCTCATCCGCGCCGGCCTGCGCGCCCTGGCCGCCGCGGTGCGGGCCCAGGCCGAGGCGCACCGCGACACTGCCATGATCGGTCGCAGCCACGGCGTGCATGCGGAGCCGACCACCTTCGGGCTCAAGATGCTCCTCTGGTACGCAGAGCTGGGGCGCCAGGAGGACCGGCTGCTGGAGGCGGTGGGGGGCATCTCGGTGGGCAAGGTCTCGGGGGCGGTGGGCACCTTCAGCCACCTCGACCCGCGGGTGGAGGAGTTCGTCTGTCACCGGCTGGGGCTCAGCCCGGCGCCGGTCTCCACCCAGGTGCTGCAGCGCGACCGCCACGCCGCGATGATCCTCGCCCTGGCCAACCTCTCGGCGAGCCTCGAGAAGTTCGCCACCGAGATCCGCAACCTCCAGCGCACGGAGATCCTGGAGGTGGAGGAGCCCTTCACCAAGGGGCAGAAGGGCTCGAGCGCCATGCCCCACAAGCGCAACCCGATCACCTGCGAGCGGGTGGCGGGCCTGGCGCGGGTCGTGAGAGGCAACGCGACCGCGGCCCTGGAGAATGTGGCCCTCTGGCACGAGCGGGACATCACCCACTCCTCTGTGGAGCGGGTGATCTTTCCCGACTGCTTCCTGATCGTGGACTACCAGCTCGCCCTGATGACCCAGGTGGTGGAGGGGCTCGTCATCTATCCCGACCGCATGATGGAGAACCTGGAGCGCACCGGCGGGCTCATCTTCTCCCAGCGGCTCCTCCTGGAGCTGACGCGCCGCGGAATGCGTCGCGAGGATGCCTATGCGATCGTCCAGGAGAGCGCCCTGGCTGCCTGGGAAGGCGGCGCCCCCTTCCGCGAGCGGGTGCGCGAGGATCCGCGCATCCTGCGGGTGCTGCCCGCCGAGGCCGTGGACGGCATCTTCGACCTCTCCTACAACCTGCGCCATGTGAATCGCATCTACGAGCGGGTGCTGGGGGAGGAGGCGTGAAGAGTCCCTCGGTGCCCTTCGCGGATCCCGACGACCGGTCGCTCGGCGAGACCCTCGGCCGCGAGGGGCTGCGCCTCACCCCGGACGAGGCGCGGCGCGTGGCCGGGCTCCTCGGGCGGGATCCTTCGCGGATGGAGGCGGTGCTCTTCGACACCCTTTGGAGCGAGCACTGCTCGTACAAGTCGAGCCGCGCCGCGCTGAAGGCCTTCCTGCCCACCGAGGCCCCCCATGTCATCCTCGGTCCCGGGGAGGACGCGGGGGTGGTCTACTTCACCACCTTCCGCGGGGAGCGCTGGGCCCTGGTGGTGGGCCACGAGAGCCACAACCATCCCTCCCAGGTGGTCCCCTTCGAGGGCGCGGCCACCGGCATCGGCGGGATCGTCCGCGATGTGTACTGCATGGGGGCGGAGGTGGTCGGAGTGCTGGACGCGCTGCGCTTCGGCAGGCTGGACGGCCCCAATGGTGAGCGCTCGCGGGAGATCGCCAACGGGGTGGTGGACGGCATCTGGCACTACGGAAACGCGCTCGGCGTGCCCAACCTGGGGGGGGATGCCGCCTTCGATCCGGGCTTCGACGAGAATTGCCTGGTGAATGTGGTGGCGGTGGGCATCCTGCGCGAGCGGGACCTGGTGCGCAGCCGGGTGCCGGCCGAGGCTCGGCAGGAGCCCTATGTCTTCATTCTGGTGGGCAAGCCCACCGACGCCTCCGGCTTTGGCGGGGCCTCCTTTGCCTCCGCGGTGCTGGACGAGGCCCAGGCCGAGTCCAACAAAGGGGCGGTGCAGGTGCCGGATCCCTTCCTGAAGCGCGTGCTCACCGAGGCCAATCGCAGCGTGTTCGAGCTGGCCCGCAACGAGGCCTTTCCGATCGGTTTCAAGGACCTCGGCGCCGGGGGCATCGCCTGCGTCACCAGCGAGCTCGCCGCCGCCGGGGGCTTCGGCGCGGAGATCGAGCTCACCGCGGTCGCCCAGGACGGTGGACCCTTCCCGCCGGAGGTGGTGGCCTGCTCCGAGACCCAGGAGCGCTACTGCTGGGTGGTGCCCCAGCGCTGGGCGCAGAAGATCCTCCAGATCTACAATGTGGACTTCGAGCTGCCGCACCTCTACCCGGGCGCGCGGGCGCAGGTGATCGGCCGGGTGCGCACCGAGGACACCCTCTACCGCGCCACCCACAAGGGGGACCTGGTCTGCGCCACCACGGTGGAGACCATCACGGAGGGGATCCGCTACGAGCGGGCGGCGGCCCCCGCGCCCCCGCCGCCGGCCTCTCCGGATCCGCCGGAGCCGCCCGACCTGGGGGCGGTGCTCCTCGACCTGCTGGCGGGCGCGGATCTCGCCTCGCGGGCCGCGATCTACCGCCACTACGACATGGAAGTGCAGGGCAGGGCGGTGATCCGCCCCGGCGAGGCGGATGCCTCGGTGCTCCTTCCCATCGAGGGCTGCCCGGTCGCCCTTGCGGTGAGCGTGGACGGCAACCCCTTTCACGGGAGGCTGGACCCCTACCAGGCCGGGGTGGGGGCCGTCGCGGAGTCGATGCGCAATGTGGCCGCGGTGGGCGCCTTGCCCTGGTGTCTGACCGACTGCCTCAACTACGGGAACCCGGAGGACCCGGAGGTCTTTCGCCAGTTCCTGGACGGGGTGCGGGGTATCGGCGACGCCGCGCGGGAGATCGGCATCGTGACCGAGGAGGCGGTGGCGATCCCGATCGTGAGCGGCAATGTCTCCTTCTACAACCAGTCGGCGCGGGGCCGCGCGATCCCGCCATCGCCGATCGTGGCCTGCTTCGGCGTGATCGAGAACTACGCCCACGCGGTCACCCCCGGCCTCAAGCAGGAGGGGGGCGCCCTGATCCTGCTCGGCCGCCGCCGCCGCGAGTTGGGGGGCTCGGCCTACTGGCGGGCCCTCGGCCTGGAGGGCGGAGCGCCGCCCGCGCACCATCCCGGGACGGTGCGCGGGGAGATCCGTCTCCTTCTCCTGGCGGTGGAGCGTGGGCTCCTGCGGGCCGCGCATGACATCTCGGAGGGAGGCCTGGCCACGGCCGCCGCGGAGATGGCTCTCTGGGGCGGACGCGGCGCCCGGTTCGAGCTCGAGGGCCGTCCCCAGGGTCTGCGCCCGGATGAGTTCCTCTTCACGGAGACCGGCGGCTTCCTGGTCGAGGCGGCCGAGGAACAGGCGGAGGCATTTCTCGCGCTGTGTGCCGAGCAGGGCGTTGATGCGCTGGCGCTGGGAGCGGTCCGCGGCAACCGGCGTCTGGAGGTTCTCTGCGGCGGTGAGACGGTGCTGGACCTCGATCTCGAGGAAGCGGAAATGCGCCGCGACCAGGCGCTGGGGGAGATGTTGCGATGAGCGCGCGCCTCCTCGATCAGCCCTGGCCCCGGGTGGCCGTGCTTCAGCTTCCCGGGGTGAACTGCGAGTACGAGACCCGCGCCGTGCTGGAGCGCGCGGAGCTGGACGCCGAGATCTTTCGGTGGAACCGTCCGGCGGAGGATCTGGAAACCTTCGATGCCTATGTGATCCCCGGCGGCTTCTCTTACGAGGACCGCATCCGCGCCGGAGCGGTGGCGGCCAAGGTCAAGGCGCTGGATGTGGTGGCTGCCGCCGCCGAGGCGGGGAAGCCCGTCCTCGGGATCTGCAATGGCGCCCAGGTGCTGGTCGAGGCGGGGCTCGTGCCGGGGGTCCATCCCGGCCATGTCGAGGCCGCCCTCGCCGACAACGCGGCAGGCTGGAAGGGCTACTACTGCGCCTGGGTGCACCTGCGCGTCGCCAAGGAAGGGCGTGAGACGGCCTTCACCTCCCGCTTCGAGGATGGGGAGGTCGTTCCCATGCCCATGGCCCACGCCCAGGGGCGCTTCACCCTGCGCGACCGCGAGCGCTTCGCGCGATGGATGGAAGCGGGGCAGGTTCCCCTGCGCTATGTCACCCCGGAGGGGGACGAGGATCCTCCCTTCCCCTTCAATCCCAACGGCTCGCTCTTCGGCGCGGCGGGTATGACCAACCCCGCGGGGAATGTGCTGGCCTTCATGCCCCACCCGGAGCGGGCGGCCTCGCTGCGCCAGGTGCCGGACACCCTGCCGGGGCCCTGGGGCGATCGCCGCCGCGAGGCCTTCCGCCGGCGCGAGCTCCTCGACGGGCCCGGCCCCGGCTTCAAGATCTTCCAGTCGCTCTCCGACTACCTGCGCTGGGGCCGGGGACGGGAGGGCAGGCCGTGAGCGACGCGGTGGTCCGGCTGTGGCTCAAGGTGAACGATCCCACCGCCCTCACGGCCCACGAGACGCTCCAGCGCGCCCTCGGCTACGGCCGCGTCGTCGCCGGGGTGGGCCGCTCCGAGGTGTGGGGGTTCCGATGGACCGGGGCTGCGGATCCCGCCCCGGTGCTGGAGCGGCTGGCGCGGGAGACGAACCTGCTTCTCAACCCCAACAAGCACCGCATGGAGATCGCGGTGGCAGACGGCGCGCTCGCGCCCCGGGGAAATGTCTGGGCGCTGGTCTGGACGCAGGGAGAGGGGAGCGACCTCGAGGAGACGCTGCGCCGCCACCGGCTTCTGGCCGGGGAATTGCCCCAGGTCCGCCGGGGGACCCTCTGGGAGCTGGATCTGGCCTGTCCGCCGGAGGATCGGGTGCGCCTTGCCGAGGAGATCGCGGTGGCGCGGGAGCGCAGCCGGGGGCTCCTGGCGAACCCGCATGTGTCCGGCACGCGCGTCTTCGCCGAACCGCCCACCGCCGCGGCGGTGGTGCTTGCGCTGCGGGGCGAGGACGCGCGGGCCGCGTTTGGTTTACACTAGTCCGCTTTCCGCAACCCAGGAGAGGAGCCCAGTGCATCAGGACGACGATCACCTTCACGACGAGTGCGGCGTGGTGGGGGTGAGCGGCGCTCCCGGGGCTGCCCAGCTCGCCTACATGGCCCTCTACGCGCTCCAGCATCGCGGCCAGGAGTCCAGCGGCATCGTGACCGCGGATGGGGGGGAGTTCCACCACCACAAGGCGATGGGCCTGGTCTCGGATGTCTTCGGCGGAAGCGTGCTCAAGCGCCTGCCCGGGGCCATGGCCATCGGGCACAACCGCTACTCCACCAAAGGCTCCTCCAGCCTGCGCAACGCGCAGCCCATCTGGGTCACCTATCACGGCGGGGACCTCGCCCTGGCCCACAACGGGCAGATCGTCAACGCCTGGGCCCTGCGCAAGAGCATGGAAGAGGGAGGCTCCATCTTCCAGACCACCTCGGACAGCGAGGTGCTCGTCCACCTCATGGCCGCCTCGCGGGCCGGCAGCTTCGACGGGCGGCTCATGGGCGCTCTGCACCAGATCGAAGGGGCCTTCTCGCTGGTGGCGATGACCGGGGACGCAGTCTACGCGGCGCGCGACAGCCATGGGTTCCGGCCCCTTGCGCTGGGGCGCCTGGGCGACGGCTGGATCGTGGCCTCCGAGACCTGCGCCTTCGACATCGTGGAGGCGGAGTTCCTGCGGGAGGTGGAGCCCGGCGAGGTGATCGCGCTGGAGCCCGGCGGGGTGCGGGTGGTGGGGCGTCTCCCCGCGACGCCGCTCCACCACTGCGTCTTCGAGCTCATCTACTTCGCGCGCCCGGACAGCCTCGTGTTCGGCGAGTCCGTGGACCGGGTGCGCCGGCGCCTCGGCAGGCAGCTCGCCGAGGAGCACCCCGCCCAGGCGGACTGCGTGATCGCGGTGCCGGACTCCTCCAACTCGGCGGCCCTGGGCTACTCCGAGGCATCCGGCATTCCCTTCGAGCTGGGCCTCATCCGCAACCACTACATCGGGCGCACCTTCATCCGCCCCGGCCAGCACCTGCGCGAAGCGGGCGTGCGGGTGAAGTACAACGCCGTCCGGCCTATCCTTGAGGGGAAGCGCGTGGTGGTGGTGGACGACTCGGTGGTGCGCGGCACCACGAGCCGCAAGCTGGTCGCGCTGCTGCGCCGCTCCGGGGTGCGCGAGGTGCACATGCGGGTGGCCAGCCCGCCCATCACGGGACCCTGCTATTACGGCATCGACACCCCCCGCAAAGAGGAGCTGATCGCGGCGCGCCGCCCTCTGGAGGGGATCCAGGCCTGGCTGGGAGTGGATTCGCTCGGCTATCTCTCCGAGGCCGGGCTGCGCGCCTCGGTGCGCGCCCCCGGCGACCATTGCTACGCCTGCTTCACGGGACGCTACCCCGTCGCGCTGCGCGGCGAGGACCTCCACCACGAGGTCGATGCCGACAGGGTGGGACCGCCCCGGGTGGGGGCGAAGGTCTGAACCGGCGGCGGGGCGACAGAGGATGAGGAAAGGATCGTCTTGAGCAACGAACAGGTCCGACAGCGGCAGGCCAACCTGGAGGCGCTGCGCGCCCTGGGGGTCGAGCCCTATCCGTATCGCTACGACGCGACGCACCACACCGCGCAGGTGATCGAGGGCTTCGACGCCCTGTCCGCCGCCGGGGAGACGGTGAGCCTGGCCGGGCGTCTCATGGCGCTCCGCAGCCACGGGAAGTCCACCTTCGCGCATCTGCAGGACGCGGAAGGGCGCTTGCAGCTCTACTTCAAGCTGGATGTGGTGGGCGAGGCGGTCTACGCGATCGTGAAGCTGCTCGACTTGGGCGATCTCGTCGGCGTACGCGGGAGGCTTTTCCGCACCCGGACCG
>CAZWKH010000137.1:0-7069 GCA_964633885.1 uncultured bacterium
TCCCGGCCAGCCAGGAGCGCGAGAGGTCCACCGCGATCACGCGCTGGCCCCGTGCGGCGAGGATCCGGGTGAGCCATCCTTCCCCGGGGCCCACCTCCAGCACCCGGCGTGCGGCCTCAGGAACATGGCGGGCCACGACCAGATTGCGGTAGGTGATGCCGCGGACGGTGGAGCGTTCGAGCGCGCGGCCTGCCAGGCCTTCGTAGAAGGCGCGCGGGGCCCCGGGAGTCGCCGAGCCGTGGATGTGGTCCATGGGCGCGGGAGGCTACCACGCGCCGCGGACCGGAACAACGCCACGCGGCGTTTGACCCTCGCCGCGGCCCGCTGCTAGGCTTCGGCGCGCCTTTGCGCCTCGAACGAGCCCCGCCGGATCCGGTGGAAGGAGGATGTGGTGAAGATCCTGGTCTGCCTCAAACAGGTGCCCTCGACGGAGTCGCGGATCAAGCCCGCCGCCGACGGCAAGGCCGCCGACCTGACCGGCGTGGATTGGGTCGTGAATCCCTACGACGAATTCGCCATGGAAGCGGCGCTGCAGCTCAAGGAGAAGCAGGGCGGCGAGGTGGTGGTGATCTCTGTGGGCGGAGAAAAGGTCGAGGAAGCCATGCGCACCGCCCTCGCCCTGGGCGCGGACAAGGCCGTGGTGCTCAAGGATCCCGCATACGCCCTGGCCGACGCGCTGGCCGTGTCCGCGGCCCTGGCCGCCCTGGCCCGCCGCGAGGCGCCGGATGTCGTCTTCTGCGGCAAGCAGGCCCTGGACGACGACCAGATGGCGGTGCCGGCCATGCTGGCCGAGCGGCTCGATCTGCCCCAGGTGACGGTGATCGTGGGCCTCGAGTTCGCCGCCGACGGCAAGTCGGGCACCGCGATGCGCGAGGTGGAAGGCGGCCTCGAGCAGGTCGAGTTCACGCTTCCCGCGGTCCTCGCCGCGCAGAAGGGCCTCAACGAGCCCCGCTACGCAAGCCTCAAGGGGATCATGGCCGCCAAGAAGAAGCCCATCGAGTCGGTGAGCGCGGCGGACCTGGGTCTCCCCGCGCCGGCGGCGCGCATCGAGGTGCTGGCGGTGACCCAGCCCGCCCAGGAACGGAAGATGAAGATGCTGGAGGGCGACGCCGACGCCCAGGTGGCCGAGCTCGTCCGCGCGTTGCGCGACGACGAGAAGATGCTCTAGGGGAGGAGGGAGACGATGGCTCACAAGGTGCTGGCGTTCGTCGAGCAGCGCGCGGGCGCGATCAAGAAGAGTTCCCTCGAAGCCCTCTCTCTGGGCAAGCGGCTGGCCGGGGAATCCGGCGGGACCCTGGCCGCGGTGGTGGCCGGCGAGGGCGTGGCCGGCCTGGCCCCGCGGATCGCCGAGCATGGCGCGGACGCGGTGTACATCGCCGACGCCCCTGCCCTGGCCCTCTACTCCACCGAGGGCTACGCGGCGGCCGTGGCGCTTGCGCTCGAAGCCTCGGGGGCGCAGGTGCTGATCGTCTCCGCCACCGCGATGGGCAAGGACCTGGCGCCTCGCCTCGCCGCGCGCCTCGACTGGACCTTCCTCGGCGACGCGACCGCGGCCGGTGTGGAAGGCGGGCGCATCGTGGTGTCCCGTCCCCAGTACTCCGGCAAGGCGGAGTGGAAGGTGGCGGTCCCCGCGGAGCGGGTCGTGCTCACCGCGCGCCCCAATGTGTTCCCCGCGGCGGCGGCCCCGGCGGCCGGAGCGCAGACCATCCCCCTCGACCTCTCCGGGGTGAGCCCGCGGGCGCGCTGCACGGCGGTCAAGACCTCCGAGGGAGGCATGGTGGATGTGGCCGAAGCGGATGTCATCGTGGCCGGCGGCCGCGGCCTCAAGGGCCCGGAGAACTTCCCGCTCCTCTTCGACCTCGCCCGGACCATGGGCGCGGCGGTCGGGGCGAGCCGCGCGGTGGTGGACGCGGGGTGGATCGACCACGAGCACCAGGTGGGCCAGACCGGCAAGACGGTGAGCCCCACGCTCTACCTCGCGTTCGGGATCTCCGGGGCGATCCAGCACCTGGCCGGCATGCGCACCTCCAAGCGGATCGTCGCCGTGAACAAGGATCCGGAAGCGCCCATCTTCAAGGTGACGGACTACGGGATCGTCGGGGACGCGGTGGAGATCCTGCCGAAGCTCACGGAGGCGGTGAAGCGGGTCAAGGGCTGAGCCCCGCGCCCGCGCCGGGGAGAGGGGAGCTTCAGCCTCCCGTGCCCCCGCGCTGGCGGCGCGCCCGCTCGGCGGACTCGGCCAGGATGCGTCGCTCTTCCTTGCTGAGAGACCCCATGCCCTCGCGGCTGATCTTCTCGAGGATCCGGTCGATCTGCTCCTTGCGCTCCGCCTCGTCCTCCGGCGATTCGGGGGGGCGGAACCCGCGGGCGCGCGCCCCCCGCACCTGGCTCATGGCGCGGCGGAGCATGGTCTCCTGCTTGAGGTACGCGTAGCCGACCAGCATCCCTCCCAGGTGGGCGAAGCGGGCCACGCCGTCGCCGCCCTGGTGCTCGAAGGCGGTGACCAGCTCGACGAGCCCGAAGAGGATCACCATGGTGCGCGCCGAGACGGGGATCACGAACCAGAGCAACACCTGCCGGTTCGGGAAGGCCATGGCATAGGCCACCAGGATCCCGAAGATCGCCCCCGAGGCGCCGATGGTGGGCACCATGGTGGCGGGGGGGAAGCTGCCCGGGAAGGCGTAGGCCGCCAGGATGTGGATGATCCCCGCGCCGATCCCGGTGATGAAGTAGTACTTGAGGAACTCGCGGGAACCCCACCAGCGCTCGAGGTCGCTCCCGAAGATCAGGAGCCCGAACATGTTGAACAGGATGTGCGTGAAGCCGCCGTGCAGGAACATGTAGGAGACGAGCTGCCACACCATGCCCCGGGTGACCACCTCCCGGGGGACCAGGGCGAACCACTGCTGGATGAGCGGGGTGAGCTGCTGCAGCAGGAAGACGATGATGTTGATGAGGAGGAGCTGGCTGATGGCGGGGGGGAAGCCGAGCACGCTTCCGGCCCCGCGCCAGGCTCCCGGTCGCTGGGTCAAGACGGATCCTCCGGGTGCTGTCGCGTCCCGTCGAGTCTAGCCCGGATGCCCCGCGATGGGTAGCGGGTCGCCGCGCTTCGCGCCGCCACGGCTCAGGGCGCGGGGCGGAGCGCCTTCCCGTCGATGTCCGTGGGAAGGGGCAGGCCGAAGTCGCTCAGCACCGTCGGGAAGAGGTCGTAGATGGTCACCCCCTCGGTGTCGAGCCGCCGGTTGGCGAAGAAGACCCCCTTGGTGATCTCCGCGTCGAAACTGCAATGGTCCCCGCTCCACTTGCGGTTGTTGGGGGTGAGCAGGTCGGGCGGGATCCCCCCCAGCGAGGTCTGCCAGGAGACGCGGTACTTGGGTGCGTTGGCGGCCATGAGGTCCGGGATGAGGTCCGGGTCGTAGCCGCTGTAGACCTCCTCGCGGCGGATGAGCCGGCGCACGGGGTGGTCTCCGGAAGCGGTGTCCGCCCAGGCGGTGAGGTCGGTGATGAGCTGCGTGCGGATGCGCTCGTACTCCTCGCCGGGCTCCACGATCCCGTGGGCCTCGCGGCCCTTGAGGTTGATGTAGATGTCGCCGAGGCCCATGGCGTAGGCCTTGGTGCGGGACCAGTCCACATTGGGCCAGAACTGCCCCTTTCCGAACAGGTCCTCCAGCTTCTTCTGCGTGTCGGCGTCGTCGCTCTTGAGGGTCATGTAGCCGTTGCGCACGAGCCAGGTGTTGTAGTTCACCGACTGGTGCCAGGTCTGGAACCCATGGTCGGAGAGGACATAGAGGATGTCCCCGGGGCGCATCCGCTCCATGGTGTCGCCCACCATCTCGTCCATGAAGACATAGGAGTCCCGCACCGCGTTCCCGTAGGTCGCGGCCAGGGTGGAGTCGTAGGCGGGGTGCGTCGTGTCCAGGAAGCGCCAGAACACATGGGCCACGCGGTCGGTCAGCTCGTAGCAGTGGATGTAGAGCCGCCAGTCGTCCCGCTCCAGGAGCGCCCGCATGATCTCGGCGTACTTGCCCTCCGTGAAGTAGACATCCTCCAGGAAGGTCTTCTCGTCGATGCGCAGCTCGTTCAGCGCCCAGGTGTCGAGCGACCAGCCCAGGGTCTTGTAGAGGCCGAACTCCTCCGCCAGGTCGTCGCTCCAGTCGGGCGGTTGCGAGAGCGGCATCACGGGCCGGTGGGGGTCCAGGTTGATGGCGGACATGTAGAGGCCGAAGGGCTCGGAAGAGCGGAAATAGAACCGCGCGATGCCGGCCGCGTGGACCAGTGGGCTGAACTGGAACTGCAGGGTGAACCAGTCGCTCCACTCGCCGAGGCGCACCGTCCGCGACTCGTCCTCGGTGGTGACCGTCACCGTCGGCGGATCCGCATCGCGGTCCACCTTGAAGTGCACCCTGGGCTGGATGTCGGGGGGCGTGTCGAAGAGCCGGTTGCGCGGGCCGAAGATGAAGGAGTCCGTCTCGCCGTTCAGGAGCGAGACCTGGATGATCTTGCCCCCCATCTCGGTGTTCTCGTCCAGCTCCTCGGGGAGCGGCTCCGTGGTGTAGTAGGTGAAGGTGCCGAAGGTGCCGCGGATGTCGGGCACGCCGAGGCCGGAGAGGATGTGTCCGTGGTCCACTTCCCCGGGAGGGAAGGTGGCCGGCACGCGCACCACCTTGGTGGCGATGCCCTGGCTGCCCGCCAGCTCCCAGAAGGTGTCGCCCTTGCGGGTGTTCACCACGGTGGGACGGCGGTAGGGGATCAGGTCCTTGGCGAGGAACACCGCGGCCACGCCGAGCAGGATACCCATCCCGGCGCCGATGCCCATGCCGCGCAGCGGCCGGCGCAGGATCGCCCCGAAGAGCGCGCCCAGGAGCACGGACAGCGCCAGGAGTCCCAGCGCGACCAGGAAGTGGTTGTTCTTCCCCCAGAGCACGGGTTCGGAGCCGATCAGGTACATGGCGAAGTCGGGCTGATAGGTGCCCAGGTCGCGGCGCAGGAAGTCGAAGATGCCGTGCTTGCCGGGGTTCTTCCCCGTAGCGAAGGACGACCAGGAGACCGGCGTCTGCGGGGGGGTGGTCGTGCCGAGGGGCGCGTAGGAGCCCTCGGTGCGCAGCTTCGCCAGGTTGGGCAGGTAGCCCTCGTCCATGTACCGCTCGGTCAGGTGGGCATCCGCTCCGTCGAAGCCGAGCACGATGACCCGGGGCTCCTCCGGGGCGGTGGCCGCCATGGCGCCCGCGCCGGGGCCGGGCGGAAGCCCGGTCAGGAGAAGGATCGCGAGAAGCGATGCGCGGGGGGGGATTCTCAGATGCATCGAGAGTCGGCCTCCTCGGGGCGGGGGTCGGGTGGGGGACGACCCACCGGCACGACCGGCAATAAAGCTGAAGAGCATATCATGGATGGAGACGGCCACTTGACAGGAGGGACGCCGCCCTCAAGCATCGGTCACGACCCTCCGCCCACTGGAACCCTGGGGGATACCGTCCATGCGTGGATCACGCCTCTGCCTCATCGCCACAGGCCTCGCCGCTCTCGTCATCTCCTGCGGCGACGACCCCGGGCTTCCCGAGGCGGAGCATGAGGTGCAGGTCCGCACCGACAGCTTCTTCCCCTCCACCCTGACCGTGACCGCGGGGGAGCGGGTCCGCTGGGTGAGCATCCTGCGTGAGGGTGCCGACACCCGGCGCTCGGTCACCAGCGGCTCCGGCCCGGCCGACACGCTCGCCGGCGGCCTCTTCGACGCCGTGCTGGAGGGCTACGGCTCCGGGGACCCGACCGGCGACACCTTCGTCTTCCGGTTCGAGGAGCCGGAGACCACGCGCTACTTCAGCCGCTTCCCCGAGGGGCATGAGTTCACCGGTGTGGTGATCGTGCGCTGAGGGAGAGCCCGGAACTCTCAGGATGGCGGGAATGACCCTTCCTAACCTCACCGACATCGGCCGCAATCTGGCCCCCAAGCTGCTCGCACTGCTCCTGGGGGCGGCGGTGTTCGCCTACGCGCGTCTGGGCGCGGAGCGCGACTGGCGCATGCGCGTCCCGCTCGAAGTTCGCGACCTTCCCCCCAACCTCGTCCTCGCGGAGGCCCCGCCCCAGACCGTTGACCTGCATCTGCGGGGCAAGGGGATGGACTTCGTGAAACTGCGCATGCAACGCGCCCGCGCGGTGCTGGACATGCACGACGCGCGGCCGGGGCGCGTGCAGCACCGGCTCACTCCCGCCGACCTCCTGCTGCCGGGGGGTGCGCGGCCGGGGGTGACGGAAATCCTCGCGCCCCGCTCGATCACCCTCGATGTGGACACGCTGCTGACCCGCCGGGTCCCGGTGCGGCTCGCTCTGGCGGGGGACTTGCCCTCCGGGCTCGGATTGGAGAGCCCCCTCCGGCCGGAGCCCGCCGAGGCGCTTCTCACCGGCCCCTCGGAGCTCCTGCGCGAGATCGAGTCGCTCAGCACCGAACCGCTCTGGCTGGACAAGCTGGAGGGCTCCGCCCGCCGCACCCTTCGTGTGACGGGGCAGCGGCAGGGGCTGCGGGTCTCACCCGATTCGGTCACGGTCGAGATCGCTCTACTCAGGGTCGAGAGCCGCCGTCTGCCCCCCCTGCCCGTGATCGTGGTGGGGGTGGCGGCGGGACTGGCGGCACAGCTGGAGCCGGACTCGGCCTCGGTGACGGTGTCCGTCCCCGCCGACCGGGCCGACACCGCTATCTCCAATCAGGTCATGGTGTTCGTGGATGCCACCGACCTCCCTCCGGGGCGGCATCTCCTGACTCCCCGGGTGGATCTCCTGGCCCCGGAACTGCGCCTCGAAGGGGTCCAGCCGGGCCGGATCCTGGTCGAATTGGGGCCGGCCGGCCGCTGACCCGGGGTCGTGCTCAGAACCCTTGTTGACGAGCGAAGTTAGCCTCCACTAGAGTGCGCGCCGAAGTGCTCGGCCCGCCGTTTCCCCTCGGCAGGGCAGGCGCGGCGACCCCGTTTGACAGGGATGGGGTAACCGTGTAGATTCCGCCAAGATACAACCGCGGACGGGGTGCAGGTCGGCCGCCGGTGTGTCCATCCACCACGACAGGCCGTCACCTTCCAGGCCG
>CAZWKH010000138.1:0-7039 GCA_964633885.1 uncultured bacterium
GATCCCCGCTGGCGGTCACGGTGGCTTTCGGGCTCTCCGCGAGCACGCTGCTCACCCTGATCGTCATTCCTGCCGTGTACATGGCGGTGCCGTCCCATGTCGCCGCGGAAGCCCCCGCGGCTTCTCCTGCCCCGGCGCGCGCCGCGGCGGAGGGCCCTGCCGCGTGACTCTGCCCGAGATCGCCGTCCGCAGGCCCATCACCACGACCATGCTCCTGGTGAGCCTCGTGGTGCTGGGCATGGTCGCCGTGCTGCGCATTCCTCTGGGGTTCCTGCCCGAGGTGAACCGGCCCTATCTCTTCGTGCTGGTTCCCTATCCGAACGCGACTCCCGAGCAGGTGGAGCGGACCATCGTCCGTCCCCTCGAGGAAGGCCTCGGTGCGGTCAAGGGCCTGCAGAACATGTGGTCCTCCTGCGACCGCGAGAACGGCGTGGTGCGGCTCGAGTTCGACTGGTCGCGCAACATGAGCCTGGCCCGCGTCGAGGTGCAGGAGAAGGTGGATCGCCTCAAGCGCGACCTGCCCGACGGCATCGGGGATGTCGTCGTGGGCTCGAGCTGGGATTCGCGGGAGGCGGACGAGACGATCCTGGAGGGTCGTCTCTCCTCGAACCGCGACTTGAGCGAGAGCTACGACCTCCTCGACCGCAAGGTGGTCAAGCCGCTGGAGCGCGTCCCCGGCGTGGCCCTGGTCCGCATGGACGGGGTGAACCCCCGCGAGGTGCGGGTCAACCTCCGGGTGCAGGACCTGGAGTCCCACGCCATGGACATCCGCGAGGTGACGCGGCTCCTGCGCACCATGAACTTCGACCAGAGCCTGGGGAAGCTGCGCGAGCCCTCGACCTCCTACACGCTGCGCACCGTGGGCACCTTCCGGAGCCTGGAGGAGATCCAGAACCTCGTCCTGCGCGCCGACGGGCTCCGCCTGCGGGATGTCGCGGAGGTGGTCTACCAGGAGCCGCCCCTCGAGTACGGGCGCCACCTGGACGGACGGTTCGCGGTGGGGGTCTCGGTCAGCAAGGACGCCAGCGCGAACTCGGTGGAGATTTGCCGCCAGGTGCGCGAACGGGTCGCGGAGATGGACGGGGATCCCGAGCTGGAGGGCCTGAACTTCCTGATCTGGTTCGACCAGGGCAAGGAGATCGAAAAGACCCTTCGCGATCTCGCCCTGACCGGGGTCTTCGGCGCGCTCTTCGCCGGCGTCGTGCTCTTCCTCTTCCTGCGGCGGGTGTCCATGACGCTGGTGGCGTCGCTGTGCATTCCCTTCTCGCTCATCGTCACCTGCGGAGCCATCTGGGCCCAGGGCAAGACCCTCAACACCCTTTCGCTCCTCGGTCTCATCGTGGGCGTGGGGATGCTCGTGGACAACGCGGTGGTGGTGATGGAGAACATCTTCCGCCACCGGGAGGAGGGTCTGGACCGCATCGAGGCCACGCGAACCGGCGCCCGGGAGGTCTCGCTGGCGGTGAGCGCGGCCACCCTGACCTCCGTCATCGTGTTCCTGCCCGTGGTGTTCAACCGGCCGAGCGAGATGAACATCTACCTGCGCGAGCTCGGATTAACCGTGTGCATGACGCTCCTGGCGTCCCTCTTCGTCAGCCAGACCCTCATTCCCATGGCCACCTCACGGCTCATCCACGCGGCCCCGCGCCCGAAAGGACGCCTCATGCGGGGGCTGGAGGAGCGTTATGTCCGGCTCCTGCGGTTCAATCTCCGGCACAGGTGGCTGACGCCGGTCATCGGAATCACGGTCATCGCCTCCACCGTCTATCCGTTCATGCGCATCGACAAGAACTTCGACACGAACGAGGCGGACGCCTTCGTCCAGGTCCGCTACGAGTTCAGCGAGGAGCTCAACCTCGAGCGCAAGGAGGCGATCGTTGCGCGGGTGGAGGCGATCCTCGAGCCGCACCGCGCCGAGCTCTCCACCAAGTCGATCTACAGCTTCTGGGGCAGCGGCTGGTCCTTCACCCGCCTCTACATGGAGGACGGCAAGGCCAACGACCGGGTGATGAACCGGACCCGCGCGCGGCTGCGCGCCCTGCTTCCCGAGATCCCCGGTCTCAAGCTGGAGGTCCAGGACGCGGGGAACATGTGGCGGCACGACCGGGGCAAGCGCATCGCGTTCCAGCTCGTGGGGGAGGACACCGAGGTTTTGGCGCGTCTGGGGGAGGAGGCGAAGCGGCGCCTGGAGGAGATCCCCGGCCTCACCGAAGCCTTCACCAGCGCGGAGGAGGGGCGCCAGGAGCTCTATGTGGACCTCGACCGGGACCTGGCCGACCGCTACGGCGTGCCCCTGAGCCAGCCGGCCCAGGTGGTGGGCCTGACCTACCGGGGCCAGCGCCTGCCGCGCTTCCGCACACCGGAGGGGGAGCGGGAGATGCGGCTCACCCTCGACGAGACCTCCGACGAGAGCCTCTCCCAGCTGCGCAACCTGCCGCTGTGGACCGCGCAGGGCGACAAGGTGCCCCTCGCGTCGCTGGCCCGGTTCCGCGTGGCGCCGGGGCCGGACCGGATCCAGCGACAGAACCGCGTGACCAGCATCTGGGTGGGCGCGCGCTACGAGGAGGGGAACCGGCAGGACTACATGCCGGCGGTGGCGGCGGCTCTGGAGGGAATCGAGTTCCCCTACGGATATTCCTGGACCTTCTTCAATGTCGAACAGCGCCGGCAGGAACAGTCGCGCGAGTTCCTGGTGAACCTGCTCCTGGCGCTGCTCCTCGTCTTTGCGGTCATGGCCGGCCTCTTCGAGTCCGCTCGGCAGGCCCTGGGGCTCATGGTGGCCCTGCCCTTCGCTCTGGCCGGCGCGACCTGGACCCTCTACTTCACCGGGACCGACTTCGACCAGCCGGCCGCGATCGGACTCCTGCTGCTCATCGGCGTGGTGGTCAACAACGGCATCGTGATGATCGAGCACATCAACGGCTACCGGCGAGCCGGCATGCCCCGCGAAGAGGCCATGGTGCGGGGTGGACGGGAGCGCCTGCGTCCGATCCTCATGACCGCCATGACCACCCTCATGGGGCTCGCCCCGATCGCCGTGCAGCGGCCGGCCCTGGCCGGCGTGTACTACTATTCGATGGCGCTGGTCATCATGGGCGGCCTCGCCCTGTCCACCTTCCTCACCTCCGTGCTCCTGCCCACCACGGCCTGCCTTTCCGAGGACCTCTTCAGCTGGATCGGAGGGACCCCGGCGCGGCTGGTGCGTCTGGTGCGGGCGCCGCTGCGCCGCCCGTCGCAGGCGAGATAGCGGGGAGTGCCGGGAGCCTGTGCTCCTGCTACGATGGACGCCTTGGTCGGGAGGCTTGGCAGCCAGGAGGTCGCCTGCCGCCTGCGACCGGGGAGGTAGCCATGTCGATTCGCGTGTTCGCGATGCGATCCGCCGTCGTCGCCGCCTGGGTTCTCATTCTCGCCACCCTCGTTCCCCCTCGCGCCACCGCCGCGCCCTTGCCGGTCGAGGAACCGGCCGCGATCCTCGCGGTGTCCTCTGGAGCGGTCACCGTGATCCGGGGGGACCAGAAAATCCCGGGGTCGTTCGGTTTTGCGCTCGAGGCCGGCGATGTGATCGATGCGGGGAAGGACTCGCAGGCGGCGGTGCTCTTCGAGTCGGGCCAGGTGATCGAGCTTGGGCCCGGCAGCCGCATCACCGTGGGCAGTCTTCCCGTCCGTGCGGTGGGGAGCCTCGTGGCCGAGGTCTCGGACGCTTTCTCGGGGAGCCTCGGCAAGTTCTCGCAGCCGTCCTCCGATGCGGGCGGACTGGCTGCGCTGCCCCAGTTGCGCGGCGGGGGACCCGGCGACGAACCGCAACTCATCGCCCCGCGCAACACGCTGGTGTTGCCGGGAGTCGCGGCCTTCCGGTTCACGCCGGTGGAGGGCGCGCTCGAGTATGCCGTCACGCTGACGGGGCCCGGACGCGCATCGGGCAGGCATCGCGTGCCCGCCGCCGATGCGGCGGTCCTGGTCTGGACGCCGCCGGCGGGGACGGCGTTCCAACCCGGCGAGGCGTGGACGTGGATGGTGGAGGCCGCGACTCCCGACGGTGCGGTGCGCTCCGAGGCGGCGCCCTTCGAGGTGGCCTCGGCGGAGGCCGGCCGTGAATTGGACGACCTCGTGCGACGGCTCGAGCCGCTCATCGCCGACGGAGGGGACCTGCGGGGGGACGCCGCGCTGTATCTCATCGGGAGTTACTGTCGGAACACCGGTTTCTATTGCTACGCCATCGAGCGGCTGGAAGAGCTTGCCGCCCGGAACCCCGGCCGTAAGGAGCTGCGCCGCGAGCTGGGCGTGCTCTATCAAGCGGTGGGGCGCAACGACATGGCCGCCGAGGCCTACCGGCAGGCGTTCGGGGACTGACGGTGCCGCGCCGGGAGGCGGGCCGGGCGAAGCGTCGTGCGCGGCGCGTGTCGGCGCTGGCCGCGGTGATGGCCGTCGCCGTCCTCGTCGCACGGCCGGCGGGACAGCCGGCGGCGGAGGCGACGGCGCCCGGATCCCCGATCGAGCGATTTCGTGCGACAGGCGCCGACAGCCTGGAAGCACAGGACGCGCTGATTCTCGAGAATGCACCCGCATTCGCGGCGGAGGTGGATTCCGCGCTGGCCGCGCCCGGCTTCGCGCACCCCGAAGAGCGTGCACTCCTTCGCCGTGCTGCGGACCGTTACTTGAGCGCGACCGGGGACTCCCTGCTCGTCTGGGATGTAGAGTTCGTCTCGTCGAGATCCGAAGCCGATCGCGCTCTCTGGGGCCGCGGCGTGGAGGCCGACCGCGACGGGTTTGTGCTCCGCGCCGGAGGCGATCATGCCGCCTCCGCTTCCGCCTTCCGGCGCGCCGCCGGGATCTACCGGCAGGTCGGGCATCTGCGCCGCGAGGCGGTGGCCTGGGGTTCGTGCGGCGTTTCCGCGTGGACGGCGGGTGATCTCGACGGCGTCGCCGACGCCTACGCGAACGCTCTCGAGGCGCGCGTGCGTCTCGGCGATCCCGTCCTCGTCGGCCGCACGCTGAACGGCATCGGCTCGCTGCATTTCCGGCGCGGCGACTACGCAGCCGCCCGCGAGTACTACGAGCGCGCACGGGGGGTGCGCGAAGCGCTCCCCAGCCGGAGCGATCTCGGTACCACCCTCGCGTACCTCGCCAATGTGGACTACAAGCTGGGCGACCTCGAGGCGGCACGCGCCGAATACCTGCGGGCGCTCCAGGTGTTCGGCCCCCAGGCGCCGCCGTCCGTCACGCACCCGGCCCGGGTGGGGCTGGCCAATGTACACCACGACCTCGGTGAGTACCGGGAGGCGGCGGCGCGCTACGAAGAGATCGCGAGCGCCGCGGAGGCGGTGGGTGATGCCCGCGGCGCCGCCCTCAACCGCCGCAATCTCGCCCGCACGCTCCTTGAGATGGGACGGCCCGACGACGCCCTGCGCGAGCTGGACCGGGTGCGGGCGGCACTGGAGACCGAGAGGGACCTGGAGGAACTGGCAGCCACGCGGAACACGACCGGCATCGTCTATCGCAGCCTCGGCGACCTGCGCCGCGCGATGGAGGAGTTCGCCGAGGCCGAGCGACTGGCCGCCGAGGCCGGGGCCGGCATCCTGCGCGCCAGCGTGCTCGCCAACCAGGGAGCGGTGTACGCGCAGTGGAATCTGCCGGACAAGGCGATCGAGACCTACGAGCGAGTGGACACGCTCCTGGCGGATACCGGCGCGCCGACGGTCCAGCGCGATGTCCTGTTCCTGAAGGCCAACGCCCATGGGCGGCGCGGGGAGTCGGAGACGGCCCTTGCGCTCTATCTCCGGGCCCTGGCCGCAGACGAGGCGCGCGGGGCGAGGCCGCTCGTGGTCGAGGACCTGGGCAATATCGGCAACGCCCTGGGAAGTCTCGGCCGGATCGAAGAGGCGCGCGCCGCTTATCGCCGGGCCATCGCTCTTGCGGAAGAGGTGGGGGCGTGCGAGACGCTCTGGGCCGCCTATCTCGGTCTTGCGGACACCTACGAGATGTCGGGGGAACTGGACAGCGCAAGGGTCAACAACGGCCGGGCCATCCAGATCCTCGAATCTTTTCGCGGCAGGGGTCTGAGCGAGTCGACCAAGGCCGAATTCCTGGATCGTCGCGCGTTCGTCTACGAAGCGCAGGTGAATGTGCTGGCCCAGCTCGCCGCAAGGACCGCCGACACGGGCCTCGCCGAGGAGGCCTTCGAGACCGCGGAGCGGGGCAAGGCCCGCGCCCTGCTCGACCTTCTCGCCCAGGGAGCCGTAGATCTCACCGCGGGACTCGATTCGGCCACGGTGGCCGAGCGCGACGGCCGCGAGCGCGCGGTCAATGCCGCGCGTTACCGCCTTCGGCGGGCTGCGGAAGAAGGTGTCCCCGCGGACTCGATCCGGGTCCTGAGAGAACGCGTCAACGAGGAGGAGCGGCGGATCGCGGCGCTCATGGAGAGGATCCGGCTTCATGATCCCCGGATTGCGGCGCTCGACATGGGCCGGATCCGGACGCTCGCCGAGATCCGCGCGGTGTTGCTCGCGGACGAGGGGTCGGCCCTTCTCGAGTACGCGCTGGGCGACTCCGCCTCCTACGGGTGGCTCGTGACGGCCGAGGACCTCAGACTCTTCTCCCTCCCGCCGCGCGGCAGGGTCGAAGCCGAGGTGCAGAAGCTGCGTGCAGGGCTCCTGAGCCCCCGGACTTCCGGCGACGACCAGTACCTGGAGGCCGCATGTGCACTTCACGCGATGGCGGTCGGGCCGGCGGCGCGGGAGCTGTCGAACGCCCGGCGGCTCATCATCGTCCCGGACGGCGCGCTCTCGTTCGTGCCCTTCGAGGCGCTGCTGACCGCACCGGCGGCGTCGCCGGACCCCGCTCTCGATCCCGCCGCAAGAGACCGGTTCTTCCGGGACCTTCCCTATGCGTTTGCGGACCGCGCCCTGCGCTACG
Organism: uncultured bacterium; assembly: GCA_964633885.1. Classification (GTDB taxonomy): domain Bacteria; phylum Eisenbacteria; class RBG-16-71-46; order JABDJR01; family JABDJR01; genus CAVXKA01. The sequence goes on from CAZWKH010000138.1 coordinate 6,913, forward strand.
GCCCTTCGGCGGCGACTCTCGTGGAATTCGCAACCCTGAAGCGCGACCGCGGAGCGGCAACGATGGACCTGCTTGCGGTGGGCGACCCTTTGTTTCAGCCCGAGGGGGAAGCAGGCTCCCTCCCGAC
>CAZWKH010000139.1:0-7001 GCA_964633885.1 uncultured bacterium
ACCCATCCGGCGGCGTTTTGACCGAATCTCCTATCACTTGGATCTTGACATTCCGACGACAATCAATTATCTTACTGGCTACTTCCTAGCCACGCCTTCGGCGTGTCGCCATTGGGGTCCCGTCCCGACCCGCACCGTTGATGCCAGCAGCAGCGGCTTAGCCGAAGCCCCGTCCCCGACAGGAGGACACCTCGATGGCAGAGTTCCGCGGTCTCACCCATCAGATCGCGCGTGTATTGCTCCTGGCTCTGTGCATGTCCCTGTTCGCTGCGACCTTGTCGCTCTTTAACCCCGACCCTGCTCTCGCCCGGCCCGGACACATCGCCGCCAGCGCGGGCGATTTGGGGGGGGCGCTGGAGAGCAAGCCGGACCAGTGGGGCGCTCCTGACCAGACCCTTGTCCCACTTACCTTGACCGCTGCGAGACCACTCTCATCCCCGGAGACGCTGTGGGGGCTCCTGTGCACACTCGTCTCCCAACTTCTCGATGGGTGGATCTAATTAATGGCAGTTCGAAGTGAACAAGACCTGCTGGAGAAGTTGAAACACCTGGCTTCCACGCAGGTAGCATCTCCGCGACCGGGGTTCCTTGCCGTGGAGCGGTCTGACGCCGGGAAGAGGGCGTACATGGCTGCGGACGAGATGCGCGTTCAACTTGAATCCGGCCCACTCGCCGCCAGAAAGAAGGCCACTGTAGCGGCCGTCAGGATCTGGCGCGGACTACCCCTGGACGAACAGGGAGAGTTCGTGCGGCTCCTCCACGGTTTGTGGAACGTCCCCTTTTACAACGGAAAGCTCTCGCGCGCCCGCCGGGTTGCAGAGACACTGCGCAGGAAAGGTGTAGTCGAGGGTAGAGTTGCTCTGCAAGCCGAGGGCCTCCTAGCGCTTGGGATCTGCGATCTGGGAGAGGGCAGTCTTTCTTCCGCGATTGCCCGTCTCGAACTCAGCAAGGCCTTGTTTTCCTCCACCGGCAAGAACCAAGTAGACGAAGTGCGTGCGAGCTTTCCACTCGGGTCGGCCTATCGCCTTCAAGGTGACCATAAGAGTGCGAGAGCGCTCCTCTCGCGGGCCCGGACCGTCTGCCTGGCAATCGAAGAACCGTCCCTTCTCGCCTCAGTGTCTCTGAACCTTGGCAGCACATTCCTGGAAAGTGGAGACTTGGAGTCCGCACTTAGCTGTTATCACTTTACAGCGCATTCATCTCCACTTATGGACTCGCCAATGCGTGCGCTTCGCGGCAAGCTTGGGATGGCAATTGCCAATGTACGCATTGGCAATCTGGCGCAGGCTAGTGACCTTGCAGACGAAGCCATCGCACTTGCCAGAAAGCTGGCATCTCCCAGGGAAGAAGGTCAGGGTCACGAGTATCGCAGCTGTAGTTACATCCTCACGGATCAGCCACTGGAGGTATTGAGATCGTCGGCCCGCGCCTTCAGATGCGCTCGTCGCGTTTCGATTCATTCGGACGCGCCGATCGAACTCCACCGCTGGCTCGCCGAGTTTTGGATCGAGCGGGACCACCCTCGATATGCCGCACTCCATGCCCGCCGCGCCCGGAAGCATGCCGAGACGGCGAGCGAGGCCGAGGACACCCTGGCCCTCGACCGTGTGGACGCCGAGATCGAGTGGCTGAACGGCGACGCGGAGTCCGCCCTGGAGAAGCTCATCGCCCACGCCGCACGGGCGTCCCGCCTGGGCTACGGCTACGAGCACCTGCTCACCGCGCGCCGCATCACCACCGTGGCCGACACCCTGGACCGCCCCGAGATAGCGGACGAGTGGTGGATCCGCACCGAGTACCTGGCCGAGGCCGGCGGCGCACGCCCTCTGTTCGAACGCTGGCGTGAGGAACGGGAGAAGCGCGGTTACCTCGCTGCACCGACCGAGCTCCCCACCCCCATGGAGATGTGCTCGCCCGGGTCGGGGACCTCGAACCTGGCCGATGAGCTGCCCCGGGTGGACCTGCGGCGCTTCGGCATCATCACCGCCTCACGCCGCCTGGAGAACGAAGCCTCCCTCATTGCAAAGCTCGCTCCCACCAAGGTCCCCGTTCTTATCCACGGACAGAGCGGCACCGGCAAGGAACTCTTTGCGCGCCTCGTGCATGAGCTGAGCCCGCGCGTGTCGCAGTCGTTTCTGGCCATCAATTGCGGCGCGCTCCCGGCAGAGATCCTCGAGAGCGAACTGTTCGGCCACCGTCGCGGCGCGTTCACCGGCGCCATCTACGACAAACCCGGCCTCTTCCGTGAGGCCCACCAGGGCACCCTCTTCCTGGACGAGATCGGCGAGATGTCTTCATCGGCCCAGGCCAAACTGCTGCGGGTCCTGGAGACCGGCGAACTGCGGCCCGTCGGGGGCACCCGGCATGAGATTGTGGATGTGCGCATCGTTGCCGCCACGAATGTGGATCTAGCCCAGGCGGTAGAGGCGGGCCGATTCCGCAAGGACCTCTACTTCCGGCTGCGCGGCCTCGAAGTGACCCTGCCCCCGCTACGCCAGCGCCTCGGCGATGTCCCGCCCCTCGCCCAGCACTTCGTCGAGCAAGCAAACCGCAGCCAGGGCAAGGCGCTGGAACTGACCTTCGAGACCACCCAGTGGCTCATGGGACAGTCCTGGCCGGGCAATGTCCGCGAGCTCAAGCTGGCCGTCGAGCGCGCCGTCGCGCTGGCCGGCAACCAGGGGTTCCTCTACCCTCGCCACTTCCTCGGGGTCGGCCCCGGCGACGACATCGGCTCGCTCCCCGCGGAGCTGGAGGAAATCGAGCGGGCCCGCGTGCGCAACGCGCTGGAAGCCGCCGCGTGGAGCACCACCGCAGCGGCCCGCATCCTCGGCATGAGCCGCACCACCCTGGCCGGCCGGATCAAGAAGCTCGGCGTCGAGAAGCCCCGCTCCCGCTGACCCGCTCGATCGACCACCGGCGCTCCGCGCCCCTCTACATCGCTCTCCTGTGCAGGAGATCCCGCACCGTCTGCAGTAGCTCGTCTGCCGTGAACGGTTTGCTCAGGAATCCCCGCTCCGATCCTGCCGGGCCCGCGCCGCCCAGCGCCTCGTCGGGATAGCCCGAGATGAACAGCACCTTGAGATCCGGGCGCTGCGTGGACAGCCTGTCCGCCAGGTCCCCACCACCCATGCCCGGCATGATGACATCGGTCACCAGCAGGTCGATCCGCCCCGCCTCCTGCTCTGCCAGGGAGAGCGCCTGCTGCCCGTTGGCCGCGCTCAGCACCCGATACCCCGCCCGGGTCAGCACGGTCTGGAGCAGCCGCTGGAGCCCTTCCTCGTCCTCCACCAGGAGGACGGTCTCCGTGCCCACCGCCGGCGCCGCAACGGGCCGCGGCGCCGGAGTCGGCGGAGCCTCCTCGCAGGGAGGCAGGAAGATCTCCATCGCCGTCCCTTGCCCCACCTCGCTCTGAACCCGCACATATCCCTTCGCATGGGTCACGATGGCGCGCACGATGGATAGGCCGAGCCCCGTGTCCCGCGGGCTGGGCTTGGTAGTGAAGAAGGGCTCGAAGATGCGCTCGCGCACCTCGGGGGGGATCCCGACCCCGTGATCCTCGACCTTCAGGCAGACATAACGGCCGGCGGGCATCGTCCCCCCCGCGACCGGCGTCGGCTCGGCGACATCCGCCGCCTCCGTGCTCAGCGTGATCGTACCCCCCTCCGGCATCGCGTCCCGCGCGTTGACCACCAGGTTCAGGATCACCTGCCCTATCTGGGTGGGATCGACACGCACATGGGGCAACCCCATCCCCGCACGCACCTCCAGCCTGTAGTTCTCGCCGATGAGCCGGTCCAGGATGCGCTGCACCCCCTCCATCGGCTGGTTCAGGTCGAGCACGGTAGGTTGCGCGATGTGCCGCCCTCCGAAGCCCAGGAGCTGCCGCGTCAAGGCCGCCCCATGGGAGGCGGAGTCCCGGATCGAGCGCAGCGCCTCCGCGTTGGGATCGTCGGCCGGGAGGCTGCGCAAGACGAGATCACTGTGTCCCAGGATGATGCCCAGCAGGTTGTTGAAGTCGTGGGCGATGCCCCCGGCAAGGCGCCCCACCGCTTCCATCTTCTGCGCCTGCTGGAGCTGCAGCTCGAGCGCGCGCCGCTCCGTCTCGTCCTCGACGATGCACTCCAGATGCTGGAGCCTCTTGCCGGCATCCAGGACGGCCCTCCCCGCGAGTCGGGCGTGGATCACCCCCCCGTCCTTGCGCCGGAGCTCGATGCCGGCCACCTGGATCGGCCCCCCGGTGCGCGCAAAGGTCTCCGCGAACTCGTCGCGGTCTTTCGCATGCACATAGAGATCCGTGGCCTGCACGCCGCGCAGCTCTTCCTCCGAGTCGTACCCCAGCATCTTCACCACGGCCGGGTTGGCGTCCAGGATGCGGCCGTCCGCCGTCGCGCGGATGATCCCGTAGGGCGCCTCGTTGACCAGGGACCGGTAGTTCTCTGCGCTCAGGCGCAGAGCGGCCTCGGCGCAGTCCCGCTCCCTCTGCCTCTCCTGTAGCGCGGCGGCCATGCGGTCGAAGGCCATCGAAACCCGGCCCACCTCGTCCGGTCCGTAGGGGGACCCGGCGCGGGCGGTGAGGTCGCCGGCGGTGAGACGGGCCGTCGCCTGCAACAGCGACCTGGCCGGGCGCAGCACGAAGAAACTGAGGATCCCCAGCCCCAGTCCCGTTGCGACCACGGCCATGGCGGCGATGGTGAGCAGGTACTTGCGCAGTTCCGCGTCGATCAATCGGAACGCGGCGGCCTCCGGGAACTTGAGCATCACAAACGCGTCGCCCGAGCGGACGCCGCTGGTCACCCGCGAGAACGCGTAGAGCTGGCGGACGCCGGTCGAGTCCACGCCGCGCGCGATGCCGCTGTTCCTCGCCAGGCTCTCCTGGATGATCGGAAACTCCGGGGCGCGCAGGCCGATCGGTGCACCCTCGCGCGGGTGCTGCTCCAGGACGATCCCGTTGCGGTCGAGCTTGGAGACGATCACGACCTCCGGAAGGAGCAGGCGCACATCGTCCGTGATCCGGTCCATCACCCGGAGATCGGTGGCGAGGTAGATCACGCCGGTCACATCGCCCCCCGGCCCCAGGATGGCGTGTCCCAGATTGATGGAGGGTTTGTGGGTGACCCGGCCGATCTGGTACACGCCCACTCCGAACCCGCCGCTTTGCATTGCCCGCTGGAAGTACTCGCGGTCGCTGATGTCCACGATCTCGGGCATGGGGAGGCCGCTGGAGATGATCCGTCCGCTCCGGTCGGCGAAGCCGAAATTCAGGTACTCGGGGTGCAGCCGGAGCTGCCGCTCGAGGAACGCGTCGCACCGCCGGATCTGCTCCGGCGTGGGCCCGCTGGGGCCCGCCAGCGCCACCTCGCGCACCTCGGCCACCTCGGCCAGGACCAGGAGGATCGCCCGGCCGCGGGCCAGCATCTCCTCCTCCTGGAACGAGACGATCTCCGCGAACTGAAGCGCGTGCTGCTCGAACTCCCGGACCTCCCGCGCACGGTTGCCGGAGGCGCTGATGAGCGTCAGAACCAGCAGAGGCGCGAGCCCGATCACGACCAGCAGATAGATGTAGAACCGCAGGCTGGTGACGGAACCGAATCTCATGTCAAGGCTCCCATCCCGTCGGTAACCGACACCCGTGTCGACGAGGATCCCCCACGCGGCGGCCTTGACCGGGCATTCTCTCACGAGTATGCTGCGGGCACAAACGTCCGCGGTGAACGGGAAGCCGGTGCAAATCCGGCACGGACCCGCCACTGTGAGCGGCGACGACGGTCGCGCCTCGACGATGCGCTCTGCGGCGCGCGCGAGGAGCAACCCACTGGAGAGGCGGCTCTCCGGGAAGGGGCGGCCCGAGGACGACCCGCGAGTCAGGAGACCGGCCGGGGACGATGAAGCCAGTTCCTTCGAGGAAGAGAGGACTGCTTTCGTCATGTTCCGCCCGATCCTGGCCCTTCTGCTCGGTCTCGCCGGACCCGCTCCGCCCGACTCCACGCTTCTGGCGGAGATCCCCACCTACATCCTTCCCCCGTTCCACCGCACCGCGCCGCGCTACAAGCCGGTGCCTGCCGAGCCCGGCGCGCGCACCCTCCTGGATCGCGCGTGGCTGGCGCGCCGCGATCCGATGGAGCTCTCCGACGCCCTGATCCCGGTGGCCGGGCTGCGCGTCGTGGACATGGGCGACGGCCGTTCGCGCGGGGTCTCCCTGCGCGGGCTCCCCACCGATCGTGTGGCGATCCTCGTGGACGGCCGTTTGCTCAACACCGCTCAGGGCGGCGGCGTGGATCTGGGCCCGCTGGACCTGGAATCGCTGGACCGCATCGAGATCCTGCGCGGCGCGATGGGTGCGCTCTACGGTCCCGAGGCTCTCGGCGGGGCCGTGAACCTGGTGCGCCGCGAAGACCGCGCGCCGGTGAGCGCTCTGCGCCTCATGGGCGGCACCGAAGGACATGGGCTCCTGCGCGCGGCGACCGGATGGCAAAGTGGACGCTGGACGGTGGAGGGGACGGCGCGCGCCGAGACCTCCGCGCCCCGCCTCGACGGTCTGCGCTCCGACGCGAGCGGCGGGGGGATCCGGGCGCGCGGCGCGTACCACCCGCTCTGGGCCGCGGCGATCGAGACCGCGGTGGAGCGGCGCCGGGACCGCCGCGATGTGCCGGGAAGCCGCGCCTTCCCCACCCCGGGCGCCCAGCGCGAGGACGACTTCACCGAGATCGTCCTGGGCATGCGCGGCGTGAGCGCGGCGGGACTCCCGGGATCCCTGGACCTGGACGCCTCCGCGTCCCGGCTGACGCGCCGCTTCGATGACCCGGCGAACCCGCTGGGCGCAGTGGCAGACCGCCATGAAAACCGCCGCGCGCGGCTCGCCGCGAGCTGGCGCGACACCCTCGGCCGGGGCGATGTGACGGCGCGCGCCGAGGGGATCGCCGACCGCCTCCAGAGCAGCACAGACGGGGATCTCTCGCGAGGGCGCGGGTCCTTCGCGTTGCTCCTCACCCAGGGCCGACGGC
>CAZWKH010000140.1:0-6987 GCA_964633885.1 uncultured bacterium
CCCGGAGTTCCTGGCCAAGCAGCGCGAGATCGTGCGCAAGCATGTGGTGGAGGCCGACGCCGTGATCACCACGGCCCTGGTGCCGGGAAAGCCCGCCCCGAGGCTCATCAGCGCGGACATGGTCCGGGACATGAAGCTCGGTTCGGTGATCGTGGATCTCGCCGCGGAGCGCGGCGGGAACTGCGAGCTGACCGAGGCCGGCAAGATCGTGGTGAAGGAGGGCGTCACCATCGTCGGCACGCTCAATGTCCCCGGCACCGTCCCCTTCAACTCGAGCGCCATGTACGCGCGGAATGTGTACGGCGTCGTCGGGCTCCTCTACCAGAAGGGGGAGCGGAAGGTGAACTTCGAGGACGACATCGTGGCTGCCTGCGTGGTCACCGACGGGGGGCAGGTGCGGATTCCCTCGGTCGCGGAGGCGGTGAAGGCCTAGCCGGCGGCGGACTCGGCGGCGGGCGGCGGATGCGCTAGACTCGGCCCATGCTGAAGAAACGGCTCATCGTCGTCGGCGACAATGTGATGGTCCGCCCTGAGTCCAAGGGGAAGACCCGCGCCGGCCTCTATCTGCCTCCCTCGGTGATCGACTCGGACGCGGTCATGGGCGGCTGGGTCGTGCAGGTGGGGCCGGGCCTCGCCATCCCCGACATGGCCAACTGGGACGAGGAGCCCTGGAAGCGGCGCGAACAGCGGCCCCGCTACATCCCGCCCCAGGCCCAGGAGGGCGACTTCGCGATCTTCATGCGCAAGGCGGCGGTCGAGATCACCTTCGAGGACGAGAAATACCTCATCGTCCCCAACGGGGCCGTGCTCGCGCTGGTGCGGCAGGATCTGGCCGAAGAACTCTGAGGCGCACGACGCGCCATGGGGGACACGACGATTTCCAGGAAGCCTTGGACCATCCGGAACTCCATCGAGCTCTACAATGTCGAGGGCTGGGGCAGCGGCTACTTCGGCATCAACGACGCCGGCCAGGTCATGGTCCACCCCACCCGCGATCCCCAGGTGGCCGTCGACCTCTACGACCTCGCCCTGGATCTTCACCAGCAGGGCGTGGGGCTGCCCATCCTCGTCCGCTTCTCCGACATCCTGAAGTCGCGCATTCAGACCCTGCAGCAGTCCTTCAAGGCCGCCATCGCCGAGACCGGCTACACCAGCGGCTACACCCCGGTCTATCCGATCAAGGTCAACCAGCAGCGGCACCTCCTCCAGGAGATCGTCGAGCATGGGCGGGAGTTCGGGGTGGGGCTGGAAGCCGGCTCCAAACCCGAGCTGCAGGCGGTGCTGGCGCTGACCGAGGACACCTCCCACATCATCGTGTGCAACGGCTACAAGGACGAGGAGTACATGCGCCTGGCCCTCATGGGCCAGAAGCTCGGCCACCAGGTGTTCGTCGTGCTCGAGATGGTGCAGGAGGTGGACACCCTGCTCAAGGTCGCGCGCGAGATGGAGGTGATCCCCACGGCGGGGGTGCGCATCAAGCTCTCCTCGGCGGGGGCCGGCCGCTGGGCGCACAGCGCGGGCGAGAAGAGCAAGTTCGGGATGAATCCCTCGCAGCTGGTGCGGCTCTGGGACAAGCTGCGCGCGGCGGGCCGCGAGGACGCGCTCAAGCTCGTCCACTTCCACCTGGGGTCGCAGATTCCCGACATCCGCACCATCAAGGTGGCCCTCTCCGAGGTGGCCCGCTACTATGTCGAGCTGCGCAAGATGGGCGCCCAGATCACCCATGTGGATGTGGGCGGCGGCCTGGGGGTGGACTACGAGGGCTCGCGCTCGGCGCGCGCCTCCAGCACCAACTACTCCCTGCAGGAGTACGCCAACGACATCGTCTACACCCTGCAGGAGGTGTGCACCGAGAACGACATTCCCATGCCCCACATCATCACGGAGTCGGGGCGCGCCCTCACCGCGCACCATGCCATGCTCCTCATGAATGTGATCGACGTGGAGAGCCAGCTCGTCGCCCCGACCATTCCGGTGGACTTGGAGAACGATCACCAGGTGCTGGTGACCCTCGCGGAGAGCCTCAACGAGGTCTCGGGGCGAAGCCTGCGCGAGGTGTACCACGACGCGATCTTCGCCAAGGAGCGCGCGCGGGATCTCTTCCACTCCGGCGTGCTGGACCTGCGCGAGCTCTCGCGGGCCGAGCAGCTCTTCCTGCAGATCATGGACGCCATCCTCCGCACGGCGGATCCCCAGGCGCACGACGACATCGTGGCCGAGGTCTCCGAGGTCCTCACCGACCGCTACTTCTGCAATTTCTCGCTCTTCCAGTCCCTGCCCGACAGCTGGGCCATCGACCACCTCTTCCCCATCATGCCCATCCACCGCCTGGACGAGGAGCCCATGCGCCGCGGGACGCTCCAGGACATCACCTGCGACTCGGACGGGAGGATCGACAACTTCGTGGGCGGGCGGCGCGTGAAGCACTCGCTCGACCTCCACACGCTCCGCCCCGGCGAGCCCTACATCCTGGGGGTGTTCCTGACCGGCGCCTACCAGGAGATCCTGGGCGACCTCCACAACCTCTTCGGCGACACCAACGCGGTGCACCTGCGCATGCGCGAGGACGGGAGCTACGAGGTGACCGAGGTGGTGCACGGGGACACCGTCACCGAGGTGCTGGAGTACGTTCAGTTCCACCCCGCCGATCTCGTCTCCACCTTCCGCCGCAAGGTGGCCCGGGCCGAGGACCTCACGCGCCAGGAAGCCAACACCTTCATCGCCGACTACATGGAGGGACTGGACGGCTACACCTACCTGGAATCGCCGATCGAGGTGGACATGGACGAGGACGAAGAGGTGAACGGGTGCGAGGGGCCGCCCTCGGGGAACGGGGAGAAGCGCTAGCCGATCTCGAGATCCTCGGCGCGGGCCTCGAGTGCCTCCAGCGAGAGCTTCACGCCCAGCGGCTCCAGGGACGCGGCCAGATCCTGCGCATCGCGGCGGAGCCGGCGCGCGGTCCCGGCGAAGCCCAGCTTCCAGGTCGCGATGAGGCTCTCCGGCCGGAATCCGGCGCGCATGAGGTCCAGGGCCTCCCGGGGCTCGGGGTGGAACTCGTGGATCGCGACCTCGGGGTGCTCGCGCAGCACCCGCTCGCGGGTCGCGCGATGCTTGACCGAGGCGCTGATGCGGGCCATCTGATCCATCACCGCGGCCACTCCCAGCTGCGCCACGCCGGGACCCGGCTGCTCGTCCCGCCGGGATCCGCCCTCCCCCGGGGCCTCTCTCCGGCCGCTCGCGCCCGCCGCCTGATATGGAACCAGGGGGCTCACCAGCAGCACCGCCCGGGTCCCTTCCACCACCGCGAGGTCGAGATGCGCAGGGTCCACGATCTGGCCGTCGATGAGGTGGCGCCCACCGATGCGCACCGGCTCGAAGTACATGGGGATGGTGGTCGAGGCGCGCACGGCCAGGGAAACCGGCGCGGTCTCGTCGTGGCCCGGCCCATAGACCGCGCGCTCCCCGGAATCCAGATCGCTCGCGGTGATGAGGAGGCGGGCGAGCAGTCCCTCGAAGCGATCCGGCCGGCCCTGCAACTGCGCTGCCCGCTCGATGAGCCGCCCGATGCCTGCGTTGGAAAAGACCCCGCCGGGGAGAAAGGCCTGCAGGTCGTAGAGGACCCCGGCGAATCCGGGCCGGCGGTCCTCGGTCCGGCCCCGCAGGAGCCGCGGCAAGGCGCGGGCGGCACGGCCGAGCCCCCTTGCATGCCGGCCCCAGGGGAGCCGCGAGAGCTCCTTCACCCTTGGCTCGAGGGGATGGTCCTTCACGGAGAGAGCGCGCAGAGCCTCAGCGGGGTCCACGCCCAGGGCAAGGAGCGCTCCCGCCACCGCGCCGCAGCTGGTGCCCACGATGACGCGGGAGCGGGAGGCCCGCCACCCGGGGAGCGCGGCCTCCAGCGCCGCCACCGCGCCGAACTCGTAGAAGGCCCCCGGGAAGCCGCCCCCCGAGAGGCAGAGCGCGATGGGGCTGCGGTCCCGGTCCATGTCGAGCGGTCCCGTCACTCCTCCCGCGCCACCGGGTAGATCCGCCAGCGCGGGTCGAAGAAGGGCGTGCGGCGGTAGAACCACTGGAGCCGCGCGCGGGGATTGCCGGTGAACTCGCGGGGGGCCGCCGCAAGGGTGTCGAAGAACGCCTGGGCCAACTCCGGGTCGTCGGCCAGCATGCGCGAGGCCATGGGCTCCATCACATAGGGCTCCACATACTCGGGGTTGCCGAGAACGGAGAGGAAGAAACCCCACTGGAAGAAGGACTCCGGGGAGGCGGGCTCGAGGAGCAGCATGGCCAGGTCGCCCAGGGGCTGGTCGGTGGGCACTCGCGCCGAGCCGGCGGGGAACCGCTCCGTCCAGGGCTCCGGCCGGGGGGTCCCCCGGACGCGCGCGCGACCCTCGTTGGGCTCGGACTCCATCGCCGCATCCTCCACGCGATAGAGGGTCACCGCCAGCTCCCGCGGCTCGTCGATCACCTCCATCCGGATGCCATGCTGCTTCAGGCGCTCGATCACCTCAGGCCAGGCGGCGGGGATCCAGTAGGCCCGGGGACGGGCCGCCACCAGGTCCGGCTCTGTGTAGGAGAAGACGGGGGCGCGCAGAGTGTCCGGCTCGCCCAGCCAGGAGACCATGAGCCCGCCGGAGACGGGCGAGACATCGATGCGCGAGCGCACGCCGAGGAACAGGCGGGTCTCGGGCGGCCCTTCCGGGCGCTTCCAGGTGAGCGGCACCAGGGCGCGGCGCGCCGCGCGATCCTCCCCCATGGCGCGCCTGAGCTCGCGGCCATGATCGGCGAGGACCCGGAGGGCGGACTCGAGGAACACATAGGTGCCCAGCACCCGCTGCGCGTAGGACTTGAGCGAGTGGTTCTCGACCAGCACCGTCGGGAGGTGGCGCGCGTCGCCGTAGCCGTGTGAGAGCCGGATCCCGCTGGTCCCGGCCCAGACGCCGGCGGAGAGGTCCTTGTCGTCGACGGCGAAGATGAGCGGGCCGGGGACATGCCCCATCGCGGCCAGATCGGAGCGCAGAGCCGGGGTGAACACCCCGTCCAGCCAGGCGGCGGCATTCGGGGAATGGGCGTGGGGGCCGCTGTAGCCCCAGGTGATGTCGTACTGGTAGTCCACGCCGTCGGTGACATGGACATCCACGAAGAGGTCGGGCTCCCAGCTGTCCAGTACGCGGACGAGAGCCGCGGTCTCCGGCGCGTCCAGCTTCCCGTAGTCGCGGTTCAGGTTCAGGTTGCGCGCGTTGGTGCGCCACCCCATCTCCTGCGGTCCCCGCTGATTGATCCGCCCATGGGGGCCGAAGCGGTCATGGCCTTCGACATTCAGGATGGGGACGAAGAGCAGGTTGGCCCCCTCGAGGAGCTCGCGCCGCGCCCCGCGCACCGTCATGTCGCGCAGGAGCATCATGCCCGCGTCCTTGCCGTCCGATTCCCCCGCGTGGATGCAGCACTGGACGAGGAGTGCGGGCCGCGCCGAGCGACGCACCGCCTCCGCGGTGAAGGCGCCCTCGGCCGAGGCCGCCACCATCCAAACATCCCGCCCGGTAGCGGTCCGGCCGATGGAGAGCATCTCCAGCTCGGGGGCGGCGTCGCAGAGCCGGCGCAGCCAGCGCTCGGTCTCCTCGCTGGTGGGGGTGGCGGTGAGCCCGCTCTTCTCGAAGGGCGTGGCCCAGGGGTCGTCGGCGGGCAGAGCGAGGCGCAGGCTCGCCCCCCTCCAGGGCAGTTCGGGCGGAAGCACGGCCTCCGAGCCGGGGTTGCCCAGGACGAGGGTGCGCCCCTCGCGAATGGGCTGGGCGGCGGCAGGCACAGCGGCCAGCAAGAGGGCGCCCAGGAGCCCGATCCACAGGGCGAGGGGCGAGGAGGGCAGAGAGATCACCGGTTTCTCGGGATGGCGGCGGAAGAGAAGGATGGTGCGGCCGAGCACCTGGACCACGGCCGATCCGCTCTCCCGGTCGAGGGCCGCCGCGGCCTCGTGGCGGTCCAGCGGACAGGTGTCCAGCACCTTGAGCTTGAGCAACTCCGCATGATCGTGCGCGGTTTCGATGGCCTGGAGCAGTTCCGCCGAGATCCCCTGCTTGCCGATGTAGATCGTGGCCTTGAGACCGTTGCCGAGGGCGCGCAGGGCCCGCTTGTCGGCGCCGGTGAGGGTCATGGACATGGCGGGTAGGCTACCATATCGGGTCCATGTGGATGGCCCCTTGCGCCGACGGATCGAGGCGCCCGGCTCTTATCGCACCAGGACGACCATGCGAGCGACTTGCGCCCCCCGACAGGCCACGCGGACAAAAAAGATGCCCGATGCCACGGGCCGGCCGGCTTCATCCCTTCCATCCCATGCCACGCGGTGCGTTCCGGCGGGGAGATTCCCCGACAGCAGTCCGCGGACCAACCTCCCCTGCAGGTCGTGGATCGCCACCTTCACCTCCTCCTCACGCGTCAACCGCCACTCGATCGTCGCCGACGAAGTCAGAGGGTTCGGGAACGCGCCGAGCGCGGCGATCGCTCCTGGGCCACCCGCAGGGGGCCGGTCCGGCACAGCCGTGGCGGTCGGTTGAATTCCCAGGCTTTGATACCAGCCTACCGCCGCCGCCATGAAGCAGGCGTTGGGGGCAGGCACATCACATTGACCGTCGTCGTTGTCCCCCCATGCCACGATGGTCCCAGAGGATTTGAGGCCCAGGCTGTGATAATGTCCCGCGGCCACGGCGACGAAGTCACTGTTGGGCTCGGGGACATCCAACTCGCCGTGGGTGCTATCCCCCCACGCCATGATGGAACCGTCCGCCTTCAGGCCCAGACTGTGGGAGTCGCCTCCCGCCATGGCTATGAATCCGTTGTTGGGGGCGGGCACATCACACTGACCGCACGAGTTGTATCCCCAAGCCACGACCGAGCTATCCGACTTCAGGCCCAGACTGTGGGAGTAGCCCCCCGCGACCGCCACGAAGTCGCTGTTGGGTTCGGGGATGTCGCACTGACCATAACCATTCCACCCCC
>CAZWKH010000141.1:0-2640 GCA_964633885.1 uncultured bacterium
CCCGGTGTAGGTGGCGGGATTGGAGCGGGGGGTGCGCCCGATGGGCGACTGGTCGATCTCCACCACCTTGTCCAGGTGCGGGCGCCCCTCGATGCGGCGGTGCCTTCCGGGGGGCTCGGCGGCGGCGTGGAAATGCCGGGCCAGCGCCCGGTAGAGGATGTCGTTGACGAGGGTGCTCTTCCCGGAGCCGCTCACCCCCGTCACGCAGGTGAGCATGCCGAGGGGGACGCTCACGTCGATCTCCCGGAGGTTGTTCGCGGCGGCCCCGCGCACGATCAGGGACAGGCCGTTCCCCCGCCTGCGGTCCTTGGGGAGCGGGATCGCGTCGCGCCCGGAGAGGTAGCGGCCGGTCAGCGAGACGGGATGCTTCTCGATCGCGGCCGGCGGACCCTCGGCGACCACCTCGCCGCCGAGCTTTCCCGCCCCCGGCCCGAGGTCGACGATCCAGTCCGCCGCGCGCATGGTGTCCAGGTCGTGCTCCACGACCAGCACCGTGTTCCCCAGGTCCCGCATGGCGAGGAGAGTGCGCAGCAGCCGCTGGTTGTCGCGGTGGTGAAGCCCGATCGAGGGCTCGTCGAGAACATAGAGCACCCCCATGAGCCGCGACCCGACCTGGGTGGCCAGGCGGATCCGCTGCGCCTCGCCTCCGGAGAGGGTGGAGGCGCTGCGGTCGAGGGTCAGGTACTCGAGCCCGACATCCGCCATGAAGCGCAGCCGCTGGCGGATCTCCTTGAGCACCTGCGCCCCGATGCGCGCCTCGCGCTCGGCGAGGTCCAGCCCGTCCACCCACCGGATCGCATCCTGCACCGGGAGCCGGGCCACATCGTGGATGTTCCGGTCGTGCACCTTCACCGCCAGGGTCTCCGGCTTGAGGCGGGCGCCTCCGCAGGCCCGGCAGTCGGCGGCGGCCATGTAGGCGTGGATCTGCTCGCGCACCAGATCGCTGGTGGATTCGCGGTAGCGCCGCATGAGGCCCGGGATGACCCCGCGCCACTCCTTCTTGTACTTCATGCTGAAGCGGGCGTCGCGATAGCGGACGTCGATCTCCTTGCCCCCCGCGCCGTAGAGAACGATCTGCCGCGTCCTGGCCGGGAGTTTCTTCCAGGGAGCGTCCAGGTCGATCTTGTAGGCCCTGGCGAGGGCCTGGATCTGCGAGCCCAGCCAGAGAGAGTCGACGCGCGTGCCGTAGGGAGCGATGGCCCCCCCGTTGATGGACAGCCCGGGGTCGGGCACCACGCGGTCGGGGTCGATCTCCATGCGCGCGCCCAGGCCGTCGCACTCGGGACAGGCGCCGTAGGGGGAGTTGAAGGAGAACATCCGTGGCTCGAGGTCCGGATAGGAGAGGCCGCAGGCCACGCAGACCGCATGCTCGTTGAGCACCCGGTCCTCCTCGCCCTCCACCACGATCGTGACCAGCCCTCCGGAGAGGCCGAGCGCGGTCTCCAGCGAATCGGTCAGGCGCTGCCTCTGGCCCGCCTCGGGCCTGAGCCGGTCGACAACGATCTCGATCCCGTGCTTGCGCTTCTTGTCCAGGACCGGGGGCGACTCCAGCTCCACCCATGCGCCGTCGATGCGCGCCCGCAGAAACCCCTCCCGCTTGAGCTCGGCCAGCTCCGCCCGGTACTCGCCCTTGCGCCCGCGCACAACCGGGGCCAGCAACTGGACCCGCTTGCCCGCGGCGGTGGCCAGCACCCCGTCGGCCATCTCCTGCACGGTCTGGCGGCTGATCGCGCGGCCGCATCGGGTGCAGAACTGGCGGCCGATGCGCGCGTAGAGGAGCCGGAGATAGTCGTAGATCTCCGTGGCGGTGGCCACGGTGGAGCGCGGGTTGCGGGCGGCGGTGCGCTGCTCGATCGAGATGGCCGGGGAGAGCCCGTCGATGTGGTCGACATCCGGCTTCTCCATCTGGCCCAGGAACTGCCGCGCGTAGGCGGAGAGGCTCTCGACATAGCGCCTCTGCCCCTCCGCGTAGATGGTGTCGAAGGCCAGGCTGGACTTGCCGGAGCCGCTGACCCCCGTGATCACCACCAGGCGGTCGCGGGGGATCTCCAGGGAGATGTTCTTGAGGTTGTGCTCGCGGGCCCCGCGAATGGAGATGGTCGCCATGGTTGTGACAGAGGTTCGCCCGGAAACGAGGAGCGGTTGAGGCTAGGCCGTGGATGGGGCGGTGTCAAGGAAGGCCATATGCTCGTTGACGCTCCCTGCCCACCCGCCTACCATCGCATCCGTACCGCCGAAGCGGATGCATCCCGCCACGGGGTTCGAGCGTGAACGAAGAAACGGGGCGGGGATCCGACCCGCCGCTGGCGCATGGGGAGTCGCAGGGGGCCGCCGCAGACGAGCTCGTCGCCGCAATCGTGGCGCAATGCGCGGCTGCGATGGGCCGAGCCGAGCGCGTGGTCGAGGACTGCCGCCGCCTGCGCGCCCTGCTGCCCGCCGGCCCCGCGGACTGGCCTCTCGCGGATCTCGATCCGCTCCTTCCCCTGCCGGCGGCAAAGCCCGCCGAGTTCGCGGAGCCCATCTGCGCGCTCCTCGAGGAGGCCGCCGCCGCGCTCCCCTCCCCTTGGCCCCAGGTGGACGCGCTCCTGGCCGCGCGCGACGCGGAGATCGCCAGGCGGGGCCTCGCCCTTTTCGCGCGAC
>CAZWKH010000141.1:2650-6907 GCA_964633885.1 uncultured bacterium
GACGCGCTCGCGAGGGTCCCCGGGCCGGCCGGCCCGTTCGGCTGCGCCGGCTCGCCGCGGAGCTCGAGGCGGAGGGCTCGCCCCTCCTCTCCCCCGCGGCCCTGGAGGATGTCGCGGACATCCTGGGCGCCGCGCGCCCCGAGGCCGGCGACTCCTTCCAGGCGGCGATGGCGATGTTCCTGGAGCCCGGCGATCTCTCCCTGCGCAGGCTCGCCGCCCGGGTGCTGGACCGCTCGGGAGAGCCCGCCTCCGAGCGGACGGCGCGGCTCGCACTGGGCGAGGAGGCCGCCGAGACCCTCTCTTCCCTCCTGGCCTTCACCCGGGCCACCCATCGGGACCTGCTCGACCTCGCCCCGGAGCCGGGAGTACTGCATTGCCTGGAGTCGCTCCGGCGCGCCGCCGGGACGGCGGGAGATGAAGTCCTGCGCGAGGTGATCGCGCGGTTGGGCTGGTCGCGGCTGAACCTGGGAATCGAGCTGCGCCCGCTGGTGCCCATCACGCTCCCCCGCTCCTTCCCCTACCTGGTCGCCCGCAAGGAGGCGCCGTTCTTCGCCGGGCCGGCCGGGGCACAGCCGGGCCGCGAGATCCTCCTCTTCATCGCGCACGGCGGCACGGCCGGGTCCACGGGACGGTCGGCGGAGGGCGGGGACGCAGTCGCGCGGTTCCGCGGATACAACCTCGCCCACGCCGAGGCCCTGGCCGACATCCTCGACCTCGCGCCCCTGACCCGCGAGAAGACCCTGCGCATCCTCGCACGCATGGACCGCATCGTGGAGGACTTCGTCGTGCTCTTTGCCCGCCACGCGGAGGAGTGCGAGCGCCTGCCCGGGATCTATCGCGACCTGCGCGAGCGGGTGGTCGCGGAACTCGACCGCGACGGCGGCGACGCCGCGCTCTCCGCTGAGTTGACGCGGCTGGTGCAGTCGTTCGAGGACCCGAGGTCGGTCGAGGAGGTGCGGACCCTACACGGCCTCAAGCGCTACCTCCACCAGCGGGGGCTGCGCCTGGGATTCCGCCTCGTGGAGACGACGCGGGCCACCAACCGGACCCTGGACCTCGTTCTGGCCGGCGCCGAGGACATCCGGCGCGCCGCCACGGACATCCGCTATGTGGATTTCGAACCCTCGGAGGCCGAGGGCCCCACGGCCATTCCCTTCCCGGTGCGGGTGGCGGTGGCGGGCTTCGCCCGCCCGTTCGCCTCCGGCCACACCACCTTCCCCGGTCTGAGCGTCTTCTGCTACGGGAACGAGGTGCACTACTACCTCGCCTTCGGCAACCACCCGGCGTTCCTGCGCATTGATTATTCCCCCCCGCTGCAGGGAGGGATGATCGACCTCGAGTACTTCGGCGTCAGCAAGTACGAGCTGAACCAGCACCCCGATCCGGAGCTCGGAGCCCTGCGCGCCTGCTTCCGCCGGCTCGACTTCGACTGCCAGGTGGACAGCACCCATGTGCGGGCGCGTTACGACAAGGAGCGTGCCCTGGACCTGGGGGCCGTGTGCGAGAAGGCCCACGCCCTGTTCTGCCTCGCCCCGCATCTCATGGACATCGACTGGGCGGTGGGCGGGCTCCGGCTCTCTGCAAAAGCGCGAAGCAAGGTCGCCGAGGCCTGGGCCTCGTTCTTCGCCCGATGGGGGTGCCTCCCGACGGCGCGGCTTCTCACGCGGGATCGACAGGGAATCCTCGTCGGTCTGGTCCACGCGCCCGGCGGCCCGCGGGAGGTGGAATGGACGGGCGAGGGCGAGTACCAGGACCGCTACTCGACCCCCTTCCCCCCGGAGGCCTGGGCGCGCTGGCGGGAGGCGCTGCAGGAGCTGGGACTGGAGCCGACGGTGCCGGCCGCGCAGAACGACCTCCGGTCCGGCCAGTTGGATTTCGAGCGCGAGTTCCTCTTCCCCCTGCGGGCGGCCCTGGCCCGCGGGCAAGTGGTGCCGGAGGGGGAGGGCTATCGCCGCGCCGACGCGGATCGCTTCCGCCTCGAGCATGAGGCTGAGGCCTTCGCGCAACTCCTCGCCGGACCCTCCGCGGCTCTGGATGCCGCGGTGGAGCTGGCCCGTCTGGTGGGTCCGCTGGAGCGGACGCTGCGCTTCCGCACCACCGGATCGGTGAACGGGCATGAGGTGCAGCGCGCGCAGCTCCCGCTGCGGGGCGAGGAGCCTGGGCTCTTCGTCCTGCGCGGACCGCGGGGCATCATCCGACTCGCGCTGTACGCTCCGGACGGCCGGCTCTGGAGCCGCAGGGACGAGCCCGGAGGGACCTGGACCTTCAGCGCCGTCAGCCAGGTCGCCTCCATCGCCGCTCTCCTGCGCGCCAACGGCTATCCGCCGCTCCCCTTCGACGGCGGTCCGGCGGCCGGGGAGGACACCGAGGAGCTGCGGAGCCGGCTGCGCCGCCTCGACCCTGCCCCGCGCCTGCGCAGCCTGTCCGGAGAACGGGTGGTCACGGGGCTCCGCGCTTCACCGGGCCGCGCCGTGGGTCCGGCGCGCCTGGGGGTCGGCGGCCGCTCCCCCCGCGACTGCGCCGGAGCCGTGCTCATCACCCCGCGGGTGGGTCCGCAGGACAACGCTTTCCTGTTTCACGCCGCCGCCGTGGTCTCCACCGGCGGAGGCATCCTGAGCCACGCGGGGCTCCTCGCAATCCAGTTCCGCAAACCCTCGCTCATCATCCCCGGCCGCTGGACCCAGGAGGCCGAAGGACCGCCGCTCCTCAAGGTCCCCTGTCTGGAGTACACCGAGAAGGAACGCGATGTGGGAGGATCGCGGGTCGTCCTGCGCACCCACTTGCAGGAGCGGGAACATCCCCTCGGCGACGGCGACCTGGTGGCGGTGGATGCCGCAGCGGGGACCCTCCGGGTGCTGGGGCGCTCCCGCGAAGCCCTGGGGCTGCACGATGAGCTGACTCGGCTCGAGGAGGCCCGTCGCAGCCTCTCCGGCGACCGGCGCGCGGAGGAGATCCTCGCCCTGCGCGGCCACCGCCTCAAGGCCCGCCACCAGCTCGGCAAGCTCCTGGCGCGCTTCGCCGATCCCGCCCTGGCGCGGCACGCCGTGGACGAGCTCCTCCTGCGCGAGCCGCGCTCGGAGGACCCCGACAGCGGTCCGGAGACGGCCGCGCTCCTCGTCGCGCTCCTGGCCAACCCTGCCGTGGGAGCGAGAGCCCGCGAGCATGCCGCTGCCCTGGCCGAGGACCTGGACCGCCGCCGCCAGGCCGTGGCCTCGCGCTCCGCCTTTCGCATCCCCACTTCGCGCTCGACCTACGAGGTGCTGCAGCTGCGCCTGGACGCGATCCGGCTCGCGGAGCTTTGCGCCTCGGCGCGGGCGGTCCTGCCCGAGGCGCAGTTGCCCGAAGAATCCGGGGCCCTTTCCCCGGCGGATGTCTCCGACCTGGATGCCCTGGCCCTCGACCAGCTGCGCAGGCTTCTCGCGCAAAGCCTGCGCGCGCTGAGGGACCCGGCCTCGCCAGGGACGGACCCGCGCAGGCGCCACCGGATCCGCGAGGCCGGCCGCCTCGCACAGCTCTGCGCAAGCCGGGGGCCGGCCTCACGCCGGCTCGAGATCCTGCACAGCCGGCTGGCCGAGGCGGACGCGGTCCGGGTCGAGGCCCTCTCCCACCGGCGGGTGCTGGACGCGCGCGACGGCGGCATCGAACTCCTGCCCCTGCTGGGCGGCAAGGCCTCCAATCTCGCCGAGATGGAGCGCCTGGCAGGGTCCGGACTCGTCCCCCCCTGGTTCGCCGTGACCCACCATGCCTTCGAGGAGATGCTGGCCTCGCCGGTGGCCGTCCGCGCCGCCGGACTCGAGAGCCTGATCGCCGGCGCCCGCACCCTGCGCGAGGCCATCGAATCGATCCTGGGCCATGGGGAGCTGGGCATCCCCCAGCGGGCCGCCGCCATCCGGCTCCTCTGGGAGCAGAGCCGCCTCCCCGAGGACCTGGCCGGTGAGGTGCTGGCGGCCTGGCGGCGCATCTTCGCGGAGCCGCCCGCCGAGGGCGTGGAGGACGCGGCGCCCCTCCCCGGCTTCGTCGCCATCCGCTCCTCCTCCCGCGAGGAGGACGCCGAGGCCGCCGCGCGGGCGGGCGAATTCGACACCTTCCTGTTCGTGCGCGGAGAAGCGGGAGTGCTGGACCACCTCAAGCGGGCCTGGAGCGGGCTCTGGTCGGAGCGGGCCATCCACAACCGCGCGGTGCTGGAGAGCTCCACCGAGCGCGCCGGCGGCGGGGTGATCGTGCAGCGCATGGTCTTCTCGCGGGTCTCGGGGGTGG
>CAZWKH010000142.1:0-6855 GCA_964633885.1 uncultured bacterium
GCGACATGCGAGCCAAGGAAGCCCGCCCCGCCCAGCACCAGGCTCAGTCCATCCGCCGGCACGCGCTCACCTCCCCCCTTCCGCCTCGCCGGCGGGCTTGCGGGCCCGCGTGACGAGGTAGAAACCGAAGCGACTGCCCAGGCCCAGGAGAACGCGGTTGGCGACGCGTCCCAGATGCGGCCTCCAGGTATCGTAGCTCTTCTGCTCGATCACTTCGAAGCCCCGGAACAGCTTCCGAACCTCCCCCCGGGTGTAGGCCTTGCCGAGGGGGTTCTCCGCGCCGTCGTAGACCCGGAAGTACTCGCTCCTTCCGATCCATCCCTCGCCACGGCGCAACCGCGCGGCCAGGACGAGAGGATAGCCCAGGTAGAGATGCGAGGAACGGGCGTGGTAGAGCATCACCACCGCCTCGCCGCCCGGGCGCAGGACGCGCAGCACCTCGCGGAAGGCGCGGGCGGTGTCGGGAGTGTGGTGGAGCACGCCGAAGGAATAGACGACATCGAAGGAGGCGTCGGCGAACGGCAGCTTCTCGGCGTCGCCCACCAGAAAGGAGCCGGAGAGTCCGTCCACCTCGAACCGCCGGCGCGCCAGGGCGACCCCGCTCGGGGTGAGGTCGAGGCCGGTGATCGCGGCGCCCCCCCGCGCGAACTGCGCGAGGTCCGTGCCCAGGCCGCAGCCGATCTCCAGGAGCCGGCGCCCCGCGTAGCGCGAGAACCCTACCGCCTCGGCCATGAACGGCTGGCGGCGGAAGCGGTCCTCCTCCACGGCCCGGTAGAACTCCGGCGAGCCCCAGGCGAGGCCCGTGAACTGGGTGCCGCAGGGGTGGGCGTCCCAGTAGGCCTGGACGGCGCGCTTCAGATCCGACTCGTTCATGGGTCCCCGGCGGGTTCGCCCGCCGCCCCGAGGGCGATGAGCCCCCCGAGGGCGCGGCGGACATTGGCCTCCCAGGTATAGCTTCGTTCGGCGGTGGTCCGCGCCTCCCGTCCCAGGCGCGCGCGCAGCTGCGGATCGGCGGCGAGGCGCAGCACCGCGGACCGGAAGGCCGCGGCGTCGCCGGGCTCGAAGAGAAGCCCGGTCCTGTCGTCCTCGACCACCCGTCCGATCTGACCCAGCCGGCTCGCCACCACCGGCCGGCCCGCCGCCATGTACTCGAAGAGTTTGGTCGGCGAACCGAAGAACGGGGTCCCATCTTCGAAGGGAAGATGGGGGCTGAGAAGAATATCACAGGCCGCCAGGTGCGACGGCACCTCGGCGGGGGGGATGAGGCCGGTGAACCGCACCCGATCCCCCTGCCCCGCCGCCTGCGTGACCGCCTCCGTTCCGGGCCTCAGGTCCCCGTCCCCCACGAGCAGGAAGCGCAGCCTCGGATCGGCCGCCGTCAGAGCCGCGATCTGCTCGGCCAGGAACAGGACACCGTGCCAGCGGTGGAAGGTGGCCAGGAAGCCGCAGACCACGGCATCTTCGGGGAAGCCCAGCCTCTCGCGCAGCCCCTCGCCGCGGGACTCCGGCCGGAACCGCGCGACATCCACGCCGTTCGGGTTCACCACCATCCGCTCGCGGTCCCCGCCCAATGCGGTCACGGTCGGGATGAGTTCCTCGGAGATGAGCACGAGGCGGTCCGCCCGCTCGAAGGCGACCCTCTCCATGCGCCGGGCCAGGCCGGCGAAGGCGAGCCGGCTCCAGGCCTCCCGCGCCCAGACCTCGCTCGCATTCACCTCCAGGACGAGGGGCACGCCGAGGCGCCTGGCCAGGGCTAGACCGGCCAGGCTGAACACGCCGTGGCGATGGTAGACGAGCGATGGGGCAAAGGCGCGGACCTCGGCCTCGGCGCGGTCCAGGAAGGAGCGGTTGAAGGCGGCCATGGCCGCCTCCTCGATCGCGGCCGGACGCCGCGGCGGATGCAGCTCCGTCTGCACGAGGCCCGCGGGAGCGGCGGGAAAAAGGGAGGTGGTCCACAGCCGCGGCTCCAGGCCGAGTCTCTGCATTGCCGTCAACACGCCGAGGCCGTGAGACACGGATCCGCCGGCCTTGAGCCCGAACCAGAACTCGGTCTTGATGACAGCGATCCGCGTTCCGCCTCGCGCCGGCCCGGGTGCGTCGCGCCGCCGGCCCGCCGCGATCCCGCCCGGCCGGAGCGCGGGCCGATCCAAAGCGCCGGTCAGCCGCGAAGCGCTCCACAGCCCCCGCAGCGTGGCGATCCCCTCCGCGGTCATGGCCGCGAGCTGCGCGGGGAAACTGCGCCAGCGGTGCACCCGCTCCCATTGCGCGCCGCAATCCCCGGTGGCGATCAGGAGGCGGGTCCCGGCGCGGCCCGCGGCGAGAAGGAAGCGATAGAGCTCGCGGCGGCGCGGCATCTCCTCCGCCCGGTCCTCGACGAGCAGCACCGACCAACGCTGCGAGCGGAGTAGGCGCAGCAGCTCCCGCGCCCCCGCCCCCTTGAGATTCTCCTTGGTCCGGATGGTCCAGCCGAGGCTCCGTCCGCACTCCCGCAGCTCCGCGGCCAGGGAGAGGTTGTTGCGGGTGATGAGCAACGCCGGGCCGCGCGCCTCGGCGAGACTCTCCACCCATGCCTGGTGCGTCGTAGGCTCCATCGACTCCCCTGCTCCCGCTGGCCCGCCCCGGCGGCTCCTCCATCCGGAGGTCCCCGCCGCGCCCTTCATCATCCTCGAATTCGCGCCGTTCGCCTATCCGCGGCGTCGCCGGATTCCCGGCCTCACCAGGGCCGGCCCACGGCAGACCCCCACCGAGGTGCGTTGCCGCCGCCCCCCGCGGCTGCTATTCTGCGCCGCAATGGCTCCCATTCCGGGGCGGCTCACCGCTGCGCTTGCATCCTTCTTCCTGCTCGCCGGCCTCTGGCTCCAGGCCCCGCCGCCGGTCATGGCGGCGCGACCGGACAGCTCCACCGTCGGGGGACGCCCGACCTTCGAGGACCTTCTGCGCTCGGCGGTCCCATCCGGCCTCCTCCCCGCGGCCAGGACCCTCAGTCCCCAGACCGCCGACACGAGCTGGAGCGGGCAGTTCGGCCTGAGCGAGCTCGGCGCGACCTGGGATGTCTACGCGTTGCTCGTCCACGACGGGGATCTCGTCGTGGCCGGCGGCTTCACCTTCGCGGGCGGCATCCCCGTCCACGGCATCGCGCGGTGGGACGGGTCCTCGTGGAGCGCGATGGGAAGCGGCATGGACGGTCCGGTCTACGCCCTCGCCGAGTTCGACGGCGCGCTCATCGCCGGCGGGGACTTCCTCACCGCGGGCGGAACCCCCGCGAGCCGCATCGCCCGATGGGACGGCGCCGGCTGGAGCGCGTTGAGCCCGGAAGTCACCTACTTCGGCCCCGTCTACGCCTTCGCCCTGTACGAGGGCGATCTCATCGCCGGCGGGGGCTTCGACGAGATCGGCGGGATCTACGCGGGCGGCATCGCGAGGTGGGACGGAGAGCACTGGGCGGCTCTCTCCGGCGCCGGATCCGATGCCACGGTGCGCTCGCTGCTGGTTCACGACGGCGATCTCTTCGCGGGCGGGAGCTTCACGACCATGGACCGCCTGGCCGTCAACGGCGTCGCGCGGTGGGACGGCGCCGCCTGGCACGCATTGGGTGCCGGCATGGGCGCATCCACCTACACTCCGGAGGTCTATGCCCTGACCGCATTCGGGGGGGACCTCATCGCCGCCGGGGCCTTCACCGCCGCGGGCGGCCTGCCGGCCGCCAATGTCGCGCGGTGGGACGGCGCCGCCTGGCACGCATTGGGTGCGGGGCTCGACATCGGGGCGCGATCCGCATGGGCACTGAACGGCGCCCTCTTCCTGGGCGGGGCCTTCACCACGGCGGGGGGCACCCCTGCCCGCCACATCGCGCGGTGGAGCGGAACCGCCTGGAGCGCGGTCGGCGGCGGGACAGACAGCCGGGTCCTCGCGCTGGGCACCTTCGATGGAGCGCTCATCGCGGGCGGTTGGTTCACCGAGGCCGGCGGCACTCAGGTCAACCGCATCGCGCGGTGGGATGGAGCGCAGTGGACGGGGCTAGGAACCGCTACCGGCCATGGGATGGACCATGATGTCTCCTGCTTCGCCGTCTACAGGGGCGAGCTCATCGCGGGCGGTAGCTTTCTCACCGCGGGCGGCATCCCCGCCTACGGCATCGCGCGATGGGACGGAACGCGCTGGCGCTACATGGGCCCCTTCGAGGCCGCGGGCGGCAGGGTGGACGCGCTTGTGGTCTGGGGGGACTACCTGGTCGCGGGAGGCGGGTTCACCGCCATCGGCGGGCTCCCGGCGAGCGCCATCGCCAAGTGGGACGGCATGGGCTGGAGCGCGGTCTCCGCGACGGGGGCCAACGGCGCCGTCTACGCCCTTGCGGTGCACGACGGGGACCTGATCGCCGCCGGCAGGTTCACCGCGGTCAACGGCGTCCCCGCCAACCGCATCGCGCGGTGGGACGGGGTCGCCTGGCATCCCCTGGGCTCCGGCGTGACCTCCTCTCAGACCGAGGCCGAGGTCTATGGACTCGCCTCCTACGACGAGGAACTCGTCGCGGTGGGCAGCTTCGAGGCCGCGGGCGGAGTGGCCTGCAACCATGCGGCCCGCTGGAACGGCAGCATCTGGCAGGCCCTGGGCTCGGGCTTCAACGACGGGGCCCGGGCGGCCGGGGTCTACGGGGACGCACTCTTCGTGGGCGGGGCCTTCACCGCCTCGGGGAGCACGGCGTTGAACCACATTGCGCGGTGGGACGGCGGCGCGTGGCAAGCGCTCGGATCGGGAGTGGACGGGCGCGTGACCTCCCTCGCAGTCCAGTACGGGCGGCTCTTTGCCGGGGGCTGGTTCACCCAGGCCGGCGGGGCCCCGGCAAGCCACATCGCCTCCTGGGACGGATTCGAGTGGGAAGCGCTGGGCTCGGGGGCGAACGATGATGTCCTCGCCCTGGCCGACTACGGCGGCCTGCTCTACGCGGGCGGGGCCTTCACCACCGCGGGCCTCAAACCGTCGCTCTTCGTCGGGAGCTGGGCGGGCAAGCCGCCCATCGCGGTCCGCCTCCTCTCCTTCACGGCGGCGCGCACCGAGGAGGGCGCGCTGCTCCGCTGGCGGATCGCGGATGCCTCGGACCACGCCGGGTTCCATGTGCACCGCGAGGACTCCCAGGGCGAGAGGGTCCGGCTCACCGAGAGCCTCCTCACGGGAGGCCCCGGCTTCGCGTTCGCCGATCCCGCTCCCCCGGCGGAGGGCGCCCGCTACTGGCTCGCGGAGTGGAGCCGCTCGGGGGAAGCGACCTGGCATGGGCCCGCCACGCTGGATCCCATCGAGCCCGCGGCGTTGCGGGTCGCGCTCGCGGCGGCCCGGCCCAATCCCTTCCGCGCGGCGACGCAGGTGCGCTACACCCTGCCCGTTGGGGGAATCGCGGCCCTGGGGGTCTACGATGCCGCGGGGCGGCTCGTCGCGACGCTCCGTTCCGGCTTCATCCCCGCGGGCCGCCATGAGGCACGGTGGGACGGGCTCGCCGAAGACGGTGCGCGGGCGGCGGCGGGGGTCTACTTCCTCCGGCTCACGACGCCCGCAGGGAGCGCGTCCCGCAGGATCGTCCTCGCCCGCTGATCAGAACGACTCCCCCTCCATCCAGTGCCGGTACCAGAGGGCGAAGTTCACCAGGGCCCAGATGCGCATCCCGTAGTTTCCCCTGCGCGCGCGCTGCAGCGCGAGCAGGCGGCGCACCTCGGCGGGATCCCAGATCTCGAGCGCGGCCATGCGGGGATCGAGCAACGCGTCGTCGGCCAGCGGGTTCAGCACCTCTTCGAACCAGCGGGTCACCGGCACATGGAAACCTACCTTGGGGCGGTGGACGATCTCCTCGGGGAGGAGGCCCTCCACCGCGCGCTTGAGGATGTGCTTGGTCACCCCGTCCTTGACCTTCATGGACCCGGGGATGCGAAACGCCAGCTCCACCAGGCGATGGTCGAGGAAGGGCACTCGCCCTTCCACGGAGGTGGCCATGGTCATCTTGTCCACGCGCATGAGGAGGAGCTCGGGGAGGCGGAACATGAGCTCCAGGTATCCCGCGCGGGTGGCGAAGTCGGCGCCGGGGCGGACCGCGTCGATCTCCGCGTAGAGGGAGCGGACGATCTCTTCGCGGCGGCGGTCCCCGGCCAGACCGGGGGCGAGGCGCTTGAGCTCCTCCGGATAGAAGGTCACCGCTCCGCCCCAGAAGGGCTCGCCTCCGTCGCGGAAGCGCTTGAGGAAATCGCGCCGTTGCGGGTCCATGAAGGGAAGCGCGGCGCCCACGGCCAGAGCCTTCAAGGGGCGCGGCATGCCGGCATACGGCGCCCAGAAGCGCTCCGCCATCCGCCGCACCCGGTTATGGAAGGCGTAGCCCAGGAACAGCTCGTCCGAGCCCTCCCCCACCAGGGTCACGATGACGCCGTTCTGCCGGGCCAGCTCCGCCACATAGTAGAGGGGCACGCAGACCGGATCCGCGATGGGCTCGTCCTGGTGGTGCACCAGCCGGGGCAGGAACCGGCGGAAGTCCTCATGGTCGATGAGGACCTCATGGTGGTTGGTGCCGAAGAGCTTCGCGGTGCGCCGCGCGTTCTCGAACTCGTTGAAGCCGGGATCGTCCTTGTAGCCCACGCTGAAGGTCTCGACCGGGCGGTCCAGGATGGAGGCCATGATGGCCACGATCGCGCTCGAATCGACCCCGCCGCTCAGAAACGCGCCGAAGGGGACATCGGACATGAGCCGTGCGCGGACCGACTCGGTGAGGGCGGCCCGCAGCTCTCCGGCGAGTTCCTCCTCGGAAGCGGCGGAGAGCGGCCCCGTGATCGGGGTCCAGTAGCGGCGGGGCTCCCCGGCCCCACTCTCCGTGACGGTGAG
>CAZWKH010000143.1:0-6815 GCA_964633885.1 uncultured bacterium
GCGGGCCAGGGTCGCAGGAAGGATCTGCAGCAGACCGCGGGCATCGGCGCGAGAGACGGCAAGCGGGTCGTAGAGGCTCTCCTGGCGCATGACCGCCCAGACGAGCTGCGGCTCCACGCCGTTCGCAGCCGCGGCGCGGGTCACTTCGCCGTAGTACGCGGCCGGATAGCCGAGGCGGGCGTAACCTGTCCGCGTCGGGAAGCCCTGCGGCAGAAGGGCAAGGGCACGATTGGCCCAGCGCACCCCCTCCGGATACACATGGTGCACGGCGGCGGCGAAGGCGAGCAGCTCGAAGGCGAAGGGCGCGTCGCCGGAGAGATCCGCGGCACGCTGCCACTCGCGGCGCGCTGCGTCGAGGATGCCGAGGCGCGCCAGCTCGACGCCGCGGAGAAAATGCTCCCTTGCCGAGGCCGGCCACGGGCTGGCGGCGGCGGCGGATTCCCAGCTCACCTCGGGGGCGAGAGGGAGGGCCTCGGGCGCGGGAGGCGGCGACTCGGGAAGCCCGTAGCGCTCGCGCAGCCGGACCCCGTAGTAGTCCACGGGCTCGCTCTGCACGGCCCCCGCTCCGGCGATCTCCGCGGCCTCGGCGCCGCGCCCCAGGGAATCCAGCACCCTTGCGAGCCAGAAGGCGGCCTGCTCGCGATCCGCCGCTTCCCGCGATTCCGCGAAGGCGGCGCGAAAATGCACGGCCGCGTCCTGAAGCTTGCCGAGACGCGTCTCCGCGAACCCGCGGCGGAAGAGCGCGTCGCGGTGGCGGGAGGACTCGGGGTGGCGGTCGATGAGAATTCCATGGGCTGCCCGGGCGTGGGACCAGCGCTCCAGGCTCTCGTACTCTCGCGCCAGATCCCAGGCGGCCTGGGCGGCAAGGTCTCCGTCGCCTCGCATGAGCTCGCGATAGAGCGGCTCCATGGGATCGGGCCGGGCGGTGTTGCGATAGACCCGCGCCAGGAGGAAGGTGGCCCGGTCCCGCGAGGGAGCGGCGGCGGTCCGGCGCAGTCCCGCCAGGAGGGCCTCGGCCTGGTCGTAGCGCTTGGCGCGATAGAGGTAGTCGGCGGCGGCAAGCCCCGCCCGCGAGCGAAGGGGCTCGGCGAGGGACGCGCTCTCGGCCACCGCGATCATCCAGGGCAGAGCGCCGCTCTGGGGCCTGCCGAGCAGGAACTGCGCGAGCGCGATGCGGCCCTCCAGACCCACCGCCAGGCTCGGCTCCATCCGGCCCAGCTCGAGCCGCCGGGCATAGGCCCGCGTCGCCGCGCTGTCCGCGCCGAACTTTCCGATGAGCCCTTCCAGCTCCGTCGCGGCTTCCGCCAGCCGGCCGGAGGCCGTGAGCGCCTCGGCCAGAATCCACCGCAGGGCGGGCCCATCCTCAGAGGACTGCGCGAGGCGGGCCTCCTCGACGGCGGCGGCGGGATCTCCCTGATCGAGGTGCGCTCGCGCACGGGTGACGCGCACCAGGGGTGCCCGCGTGCTGCGCGGGGCGACAGCCAGGAGCGAATCCGCGGCGAGAAGCGCGGCGGCGCTGTCCCCCCTGGCCAGGGCCCGCTCCCAGGCGCGGTAGAGCGCTTCATCCCGCAAGCGGAAGGGCGCTTCGCCGGCGATGGCCAGAGCGCGGTCGGCCAGGGCTTCGAGCCGCGGCCGCGCCGGCGCATCGGCGTGGGTGAGAGCCTGCGCCGCGTTGACCGCCGCAGCGAGCGCCATGGGTCCCCGGCTGGGGAGGCCGTCCGGCGGGAGCAATTCAGATTCGGGGAGGTCGAGGAGCCCCAGGGACCAGGTCCCGCGCCGATCCTCCGCCGCCCGGGCCAGCCATCGAGTCCGCAGGGGCCAGTCGAGCCGGCTCCACAGGCCGGGGAGATCGGGTCCCGTGGCGAGGGAGTCGAGCGTGGCGAGAGCCCGGGCCTCCTCTTGCGCGGCCTTGGCCATGCCTTCCCCATCGCCCCGGAAGAGAGCGGTCACCAGCTCGCGGCGCGCCAGGTCGAGGGAGTCCAGAGGCGCGGCCAGGACTGCGGCGGGAAGGGGCTCGCTCGCGGCCGCCGCGGAATCGCCCGGCGCCAGGTCGATCACCGCGGCCAGGCGCAGCCACAGCATGGCGATGAGGATGGTCATGGCAGGACCACGACGCGCCCGCTCTCGGTGGTGCCGTCCGGCCGGCGGCATCGCAGGAAGTAGACCCCCGGGGGGACCACCCGCCCAAACGCGTCGCGCCCATCCCAGCGGATCTCGCGCAGGCCCTGCTCCTCGATGCGAAGCTCCCGCTCGAGAATCCGCCTGCCGGTGACGGCGATGAGCGCCAGCTCGTAAACCCCGGGGCGATCGCCGGGGGCGATGCTCACCACCCAGGTCTGCCCCTCTCCCCTGCGGGTGGGATTGGGACCCGGCGGGAGCAGGGCCCGCTCCACCGGTGGGGGCAGGAGGGTCGCCGCGCTCGTGCCATGGGCCTCGCCGATGCGCCAGACCAAGTCGCATCGCTTGCCGAGACCGCTCCGATCGCCGGCAAAGAGATCCCGCAGCGAAACGGAAATGCTCTGCGCGTTCTCCGCCTCTGCGAGGAGCGCGGGCGGCGTTCCCCAGGCCGGACCCGTGTAGAGGCCGATCCAGTCGGCTCCCCCTGGCGGCAGCTCGCCGAGCAGTCTTCCCACCAGGCTCGGCTCTCCCGTGTCGCAGGGTCTGAGCACAAGCGTTCCCTCGACCCGGGGCGCGCTCGCCACCGAGGCCCCACGCAGAATCCAGCTGCTCGCGTCGCGGGACTCATCCCCGGCCACCCGGAAGGAGAGGCGCACCGTCTGTCCCGACCATGGGGCTAGGTCGAAGACATGGATGCGATCGCCCTTTCCCGAGAGCGCCTCCAGACCTCCGAGAGGGTTCCCGGTCCCGCGCTCCACGCGGTAGCCCCAGCCCTGCGGCGGGAGCAGCTCCACCGCGGGTCCGGTCTGCGGGATGACGCGTAGATCGGCGCCATCCAGGGCGATGTCCGGTGAGAGGGCTACGAAGTCCCAGGCGTGATCGACAGCGAGGGCGCCTCGCTCGGGGACGGTGAACCAGGGGCTCGAGACCTCGCCATGGGCGCGCCGCGCGAGAGGCCCGGCGATCCACGCCGCCCCCTCCCGGCGCCAGGGATCCTCGCGCGCGGCGTCGAGGCTGCGCGAGGTGAACCCGGTCCAGCCCCCCGCTGCGATCCCCGTCTCCACGGCGGCGAAGGTGAGGGTGTCCACCCAGGTGGATCCCCCCGAGGCGGCGGCGAGCTGGAATTCCAGGGCCTCGGGCTCTGGCGAGAGAAGGCCCTCGGGCGCGAAGGGCTCCAGGGCCCAGCTCGAGTCGAGCAGGGCGCCTCCTGGGGGGATACTCCGTGGCCAGCCGTTCTCCAGGAGCCGGGGGTGGTTCGCGGCCCCGGCGAGCGCGGTGAAGCGCGCGTCGGCAGAAACGCTGCGCTCGAGGTCCAGGTTGCGGATGAGCAGCTCGATGCGTTGCCGCGTCCCGCCGGCCTCCACGGGAAGGAGGCGCACCCGCTCGAGGCGCAGCCCCACCTCGTCGCCGGCCCGTGCCCGCGCCGAGGTCGCGGTGAGATCCAGCGCGAGCCCGCTCGGCCGATCGCTCTCGTCCCGCAGGTCCGGCGTGCTGCTGTCGGTCAGGCTCACCGCGCAGGCGCCCTCCGAGGCGCAGGCCACCGCGCGCAGCTCGACCAGCACCCGCGTGCAGCTGCGGTTGTCCACCGCCTCCTCGTTCACGAAATAAACCACCGTGGCCGGTGAGGGGAGCCCCAGGCCGTTCGCTCCGGTGCGCCGTTCCACCAGGAAATAGCGGGGCCCGGCCGCGGCTCCCGGCCCGTAGGCCCGCAGGAAGACGCCGGGGTCGAGGGATACCCAGGCATCCACCTCCATGGCGGGGGTGAAGCCGAGCAGCTCGAGGCAGAAGGCGTCCAGCCCGGAGGGATCCTCACCATCCTCGCGGTTCGCTCCGGTGGCCATGAGCGACCATTCCCCCAGTCCCTCGCCGAAGCACAGGGGGTTCATCACATACTCGTCGGGAAAGCCCAGCAGGTGCCCCATCTCGTGGGCCCAGGGGCCGAGAGGATCGCGGGCGGAGGCGAGGGCATAGGGAAAGACCACCGCGTCGCGGCGCGCCACCGGCTGCGAGGTGGTGAAAGCGTGGGCGAGAAGCAGATCCGGCGAGGTGCCGGGCTCGATCACCTCCGGCGCCCGCGGCCCGGAATGCAGGATGAGGAGCCCGTCCACGATGCCGTCCGCGTTGTTGTCGTAGCGGCGCAAGTCCACCGCGTCCGCGATCGCGGCGGTGACCTCCTCCACCAGGGCTTGCGCGTTGTGGGGATAGGCGTCGGGATCGATCCCGAACCCCGCGTTGCCGGTCCCCTCCGAGGTGTAGTAACGGCGCGGGTGCGCCGCGGTCACGGTTGGGGCCAGGGTCGTGGCCACTTCGAGCCGCCCGTAGGTGGCGGCCTTCCAGTAGGCGCGGAGCGAGCCCGCTGCCTCGCCGTTCAGCCGCTCGGCCAGGGCGGGGCGGCCGAGGCCGAGATCGGCGTCCTCGGGAAAGCGCACGGGGACGACCAGGAGCCGCCAAGTCGTGTCGGATGAGGCAGGGTCCAGGCGGAAGTAGCGCAGCCCCGCCACGGGAGCCCCGGGGGCTTCAGGGGCGCGAAGGGGGCCGGTCTCCGCCCGTCCGGGGCCCGCCGCGAGCCACACAAATGCCGCGAGCCCTGCCGCGAAGAAGGCCCGGATCGCAAGCTGGTTCATGCTGCTCCATCAGAAAGCCCGGCCTCACTCCCACTCGATGGTGGCGGGAGGTTTCGAGGTAACATCGTAGACGACGCGGTTCACCCCCCGCAATTCGTTCACGATTCTGTTGGCGGCGCGGCCCAGGACCTCCGCGGGCAGCGGGAACCAGTCCGCGGTCATGCCGTCCACGCTGGTCACCGCGCGCAGCGCCACGACATTGCCGTAGGTCCGCTCGTCGCCCATGACGCCCACAGAGCGCACGGGCAGAAGCACCGCGAAGGCCTGCCAGATGGCGTCGTAGAGACCCGCGCGACGGAGCTCCTCGATGAAGATGCGGTCGGCGGCCTGGAGCGTGGCCACCCCCTCGCGGCTCACCGGCCCCAGGATGCGCACCGCGAGGCCCGGCCCAGGGAAGGGATGACGGCCGATGACGGCCTCGGGAAGACCCAGCCGCCGCCCCAGCTCGCGTACCTCGTCCTTGAAGAGCTCGCGTACCGGCTCCACGAGGTCCAGGTCCATCCTCTCGGGAAGCCCGCCCACATTGTGGTGCGACTTGATGCGCGCCGAGGGCCCGGCCACCGAGACGCTCTCGATCACATCGGGGTAGAGGGTACCCTGGGCCAGGAACCGCGCGTCCGGAAGGGCCCGCGCCTCGGCCTCGAACACGCGGATGAACTCCTCTCCGATGATCTTGCGCTTGCGCTCGGGATCCTCCACCCCGGCGAGCTTGTCCAGGAAACGGTCCGCGGCGTCCACATGGCGGATGCGCAGGCCGAACTCCTCACCCAGCACCCGCAGCACCTCCTCCACCTCGCCGCTGCGCAGGAGGCCGTGGTCTACGAAGACGCAGGTGAGCCTGTCCCCCACCGCCTCGTGCAGCAGGCAGGCGACCACCGCGGAATCCACCCCGCCCGAGAGGCCGCAGACCACTCCCGCGTCGGGCCCGACCTGCACGCGGATGCGCTCCACCGCCCGCAGGCGGAAGTCCCCGAGATCCCAGTCGGCGGAGGCGCGGCAGATGCGGAAGAGGAAGTTGCGCAGGATGGCGCGGCCCTGCTCGGTGTGGACCACCTCGGGATGGAACTGGAGGCCGTAAAAGCCCCGCGTGTCGTCTCCGGCGGCGGCGACAATGCCGTCCGCGGTGAGGGCCTCGCTGCGAAACCCCGCGGGCAGCTCGGTCACGGAATCGCCGTGGCTCATCCAGGCCACGCTGGTCTCGGGCAGTCCCTCGAAGAGAGGACCCGCGTCGGGCGTGAGATGCACCGGGGTGCGGCCGTACTCGCCCTGGCCGACCCGCTCGACCCGTCCTCCCAGGTGGTGGGTCATCGCCTGCAACCCGTAGCAGATTCCGAGCACCGGCACCCCCAGGGCGAGGACCCCCGGGTCGGGCCTGGGCCCCTCGGCGGCGTACACGCTGGAGGGGCCGCCGGAGAGGATTACGCCGGAAGGCGCCCGGCGCCGGATCTCCTCCAGAGGAAGCGAGAAGGGATGGATCTCGCAGGCCACCCGCTCCTCGCGCACGCGCCGCGCGATGAGCTGCGTGTACTGCGAGCCGAAGTCGAGTACGAGGATCATGCAGGAGACCTTTCTGGCGCGGAACCCTCAGTGCCGGAAGCAGCGCCTGCCGGTGAAGAGCATGGCCATGCCGTGCTCCTCGGCGGCACGGATCACCTCCTCGTCGCGCACCGATCCCCCGGGCTGGATGATGGCGGTCACCCCGGCCGCGGCAGCGGCGTCCACCCCGTCGCGGAAGGGGAAGAAGGCATCCGAGGCCAGCACCCTCCGGCCGGGAGGCACCTGGGCGCGCAGAGCGCGCT
Organism: uncultured bacterium; assembly: GCA_964633885.1. Classification (GTDB taxonomy): domain Bacteria; phylum Eisenbacteria; class RBG-16-71-46; order JABDJR01; family JABDJR01; genus CAVXKA01. The sequence continues at coordinate 6,542 of CAZWKH010000143.1, forward strand.
CGCCGGCCTGCCGCACCGCGTCCACGCGGCTCGTCTGGCCGCAGCCCAGTCCCACCAGTCCGTCCTCCGCCGCGATGGCGATGGCGTTGGACTTGGCGTAGCGCACGATCACCCAGGCGCGTTCCAGCGCGCGGGTCTCCTCCCCCGTGGGCGGGCGGGTGGTCACGACCCGCCGCTCCACATCGCCGCGCTCTCCATCGGGCATCTGCAGGAGCCAGCCTCCGCAGACCGAGCGGATGTCGAGCCCGAAGGGCGGTTCCCCGGCCGGCGCCTC
>CAZWKH010000144.1:0-6799 GCA_964633885.1 uncultured bacterium
CATCGTGGAGGGAAGCGTGCAGGTGGTGGGGGAGCGGCTGCGGGTGAATGTGCAGTTGATCGACGCAGCGACGGATCAACACCTCTGGGCGGAGAGCTATGACCGGAAGCTGGACGACGCGTTTGCGATCCAGAGTGAGGTGGCGCAGCGGATCGTGGCGGCCGTCGGGGGTTCCCTGACGGACACCGAACAGGCGCGATTGGAGGCGGCTCCCACGGCCAATCCGGAGGCCTACCAGCTCTATCTGCAAGGACGGGAGTACTGGCTCCGGCCAGGCTTCGAGCGCCGCAACAAGGAGATTGCCGGGCGATTCTACGAGCGAGCGCTTGAATTGGATCCGGACTTCGCTTTGGCCCACGCGGCGCTGGCGCAGGTGCACGGTCTGATGTTCTGGTATAGATGGGACCCATCCGAGACCCGGGTGGCGCAGATGCGGGAGGAGGCGAGAGCCGCCCTCCGTCTGGCTCCGGATCTGCCGGAAGCCCACATCGCGATGGCCTTCGTCCACGATCGGGCGGATCAGGACTTTCCGCGAGCGCTCGCGGAGTTCGAGCTTGCGCTCAGGGACCGGCCCAACGACGCCGAACTGTGGAGCCAGATGGGCTTTACGCACCGGCGGCTCGGCAACTGGGAGAAGGTCCTGGAGATCTTCGAGAAAGCGGCGCAGCTCAATCCGCGCAGCGCGGACGTCTTCGGAGACTTGGGGAGCTGGACCTATATGGCTCTGCACCGCCACGCCGATGCGGTGCGCGAGATGGACCGCGCGCTGAGCCTTGCGCCGGATGTGAGCAATCTCCAGGTCCAGCAAGGCTGGGAGTATGTGCGTTGGCAGGGGCAACTCGATTCACTTCGGGTCGCTCTAAGCCGTGTGTCGACGGTTGACTGGATAGACCGCGCCGAGCTGCACCTCATGGAACGGAGCGTGGAGCGCCTGCTCCATATGCCGGAAGTGGTCAACGACGAGGTCTACGAGGACCTGTTGCACTTCAAGCCTGGCGCTCTGTACGCCGCATGGGCGCACGAACTCGGAGGAGATCGTGTCGCCGCGCGGGCCGCCTTTGCCGCCGCCCTTGCCCGACTCGATCTTGCGCTCCCGAAGCAGCCGGAAGACTGGCGAATCCATGCCGCCAGGGGGCTGGCTCTGGTGGGGCTGGGGCGCAGGGATGAGGCACTGCAGGAAGCCCAGTGGCTGGAGCGCTCCAAGTCGTATCGCGGAAACGCCGTTTTGGGAATCGGGCTGGCCCAGGACCGGGCGATGATTCTCGCTCGGGCGGGGGACGCGGATGCGGCGCTGGCTGAGATCGAGCGCCTGCTGGTCGAGCCGTCTATGCTTTCCGCCCACCTGCTCAGGCTGGACCCGCGTTGGGATCCGATCCGCGAGCACCCGCTGTTCAAGGAGATATTGGCGAAGCAGCACCTGCCCCTGGAATCGTAGTGGATTGTCGCTCAGGCGGAGATGCGGCGGGCGACGCCGGCTCGCTCCACTTTCCCCAGCAACGTGCAACCGCCACGGCGCGTTCTCCGTATGGCCGGGGCGACGCCCCCCAGTCCGCCGAGGTGTGCCCGGAAGGACGGCTCCCGCCCGATCGGCCACCAAGGTCCAGCCCAGCCAAGGAGGCGCGTCCATGCTGTTTTCCCCCAATGGGTTACAAGTGTCCTGTCCCGGCGCCCCTGGAATCCGCCGGCACCCGGCCGCCCTCCTCGGCTCTCTGCTCGCCCTGATAGCCGCCGGCCTGGCCTGGGCTGGAGCGGACGCCGCCCGCAGGAACGACGACGGGTTCGAGCCCAACTGGAACCCCACCCTGGCCGCTACCCCCGCCCGGGGGCCCATCGACATCGACGGCCGCCTGGGGGACCCCGGCTGGGCGCAAGCCGCGCGCGTGGGGAACTTCAGCGAGCACGAACCGGGGGACCAGGTGAAGCCGCCGGTGGATACCGAGGCCTGGATCACCTACGACCGTGACCGCCTCTATGTCGCCTTCCTCTGCCACGACGATCCCCGGTCGATCCGCGCCACGCGATGCGAGCGCGACAACATCTGGCAGGACGATGTCGTGGTGTTCTGCCTCGACACCTACGGCACGGGGGCCTGGGCCTACGAGATCGCCTGCAACCCCTTCGGCGTTCAGGGGGATATCCTGTTCACGGCGGGCCACGGCGAGGATACGACCTACGACCTCGTCTACGAATCTGCCGGGAGCATCACCGAGCAGGGCTATGTGGTGGAGATGGCGATTCCGTTCACCAGCCTGCGCTTTCCCGACAACCCCGAGCAGACATGGCGCATGGACTTCTGGCGCAACCACCCCCGCGCAGTGCGGGGACAGTACTCCTGGGTGGCTTACTCCCGGGACCTGCCTTGCTGGGCTTGCCAGTGGGGGACGGTGACCGGAGTGACCGGGGTACGCCCGGGGCAAGGGATCGAGCTCCTGCCCGCCTTCGTGTCCAGCCAGACGGGACGCCGCGACTTGAGCGGCCGGTTCGAGAACGGGGACATCCTCGGAGAGCCGTCCCTGGGGGCGAAGTTCTCTCCCTCGTCGAGCGTGGCCGCCGAAGCCACCGTGAATCCCGACTTCAGCCAGGTGGAATCGGACGCCGCACAGATCGATGTCAACACTACATTTGCCCTGTCCTATCCGGAAAAGCGCCCCTTCTTCCTGGAGGGGTCCGACCTCTTCAGCAGCTACTTTCGCGTGGTCTACACTCGCGCCATCAACGACCCCCTCTTCGCCGCCAAGCTGGTGGGGCGGCCCGGGCGGACGCAGTTCGGTATCCTGACGGCCAGGGACGAGCGGACCCCGATCATCATGCCCTTCTCCGAGCGCAGCGGCTTCGTCGACGCCGGGCCGAGCGTGTCCACCCTGGCCCGCGCCAGGCGCGAGCTAGGAACCCGGTCCCACCTGGGGGTCATCGCCACCGACCGCCGCTACGACGGCGGGGGCTCCGGCACCCTGGCCGGAATCGACGGCCGGGTGGGCTTCGCGGGGCCGTACGAGGCCTTCGCCCAGGCCCTGGTCACCCGCACCATCGAGCCGGACGACACCTCGCTCACACAGAGGCTCGACGGCGTCACCTTCTCGGACGGCCGGCACACCGCCGCGTTCGACGGCGAGTCGTACTGGGGAGACGGCCTCCTGGTGGGGCTGAGCCGGGACGGCCGGAGCCTCGACTGGAGCCTCCTGCTGGTGCAGCGCAGCCCCACCTACCGCGCCGACTGCGGGTTCCAGGAGCGCAACGACCAACGCTACGGGAACCTCCAGGCCGGCTGGCAGTTCTACGAGCCGGGCCCCTTCGTCTCGTTGCGGCCCATGGTCGAGGCGCAACGGATGTGGGACTACGCGGGTACCCGCAAGGACGAGTACATGAGTCTGAATCTCGAGGGCTCCCTCCCGCGCGGCCAGACCCACTTCCATGCGAACTACCTGCGCAGCAGCGAGCTGTTCGGGGGCAAGGAGTTCCGGAACATCTGGGGCTGGCACCTCTGCGGATCCTCCGTTCCGTTCTCCTGGCTGGAGGCCGGGGGCAACATCAACTACGGGCACCGGATCGCCCGCGGCGACATGGCGATGGGGAGGCAGTGGAGCGGTGGGGTGAGCCTCGACCTCAAGCCGCTGGACCGCCTGTGGCTGGCGGGGAGCCTCGACTGGATCCGCAGCCGCTCGCTCGACTCCGGAGATCTCCTCTTCGACGGATATGTCGCCAGGTCGAGGGTCTCCCTCCAGCTCTCCCATGCGCTGTCCACCCGCCTCGTGATCCAGTACGACGACTTCGCACGGTTGTGGGAGGTGGATCCCCTGGTCACGCTGCGCCTCAACCCCTTCTCGATCTTCTACGCGGGCTCGACCCGCCACTACCAGGAGGTGGCGCTGGAAGAGGGCAGTCCTTCCGAATGGCGGCTGGCCGACCGGCAATACTTCCTCAAGCTCCAGTACCTGTTCCAGATGTGACCGGCCGGAGGCGTAGACCGCCGTGGAGGCTTGCCGTTCGACGGCGACGCCGGCTTGCGGGCAGGCGACGCGCTCTCACATGTGCCCGAACAACGGCGGAAAAACGATCACCACGATCGCCGCCCACAGGGCGTAGACCGGCAGGTAGTCCGTCTGCCACCGCTCAAGGCTCGCGAAGGACCCGCGCCCTCTCAGAAAGCGGATGTAGAGCACGGCGGACCAGGCGAGATTGACCAGGAGAATCACATTCTCGCCCAGGGCGGCCACGCGGTTCGGGGTGAAGCCGAACTCGGTGATGCGCGCCGCGATGGCCCAGAGCGCCACGGCGTCGGCAAGGAGCGCGCCGACCACCAGGACGACCTGTGCGACATCGAAGGCCCCGGGAGCGGACCTCGGGTCCCGGGCGGACAGGGAGTAAAGGAGAAGCCCCAGGACCACCACCAGGAGCAGGTCGAAGGCGATGAGCACATCGCGTTCGATGCCGATTCCGCGTCCGGTCCAGAGCAACGCCCCCAGGAACGCGATCAACAGGGCGGCAAAGAGCGGCGTGAACAGGCGCGTCAGCACGGGCGCCATGTTCTCGATCACGCTCTGCTTGGCCTCCACCAGCCAGGAGGCGACCACGACGGCCCCCGCCGCGCCGCAGGGCAGGAGCCACGACTCGAAGAAGGGTTCGACATCGATCCCGATGGCTCCGAAGATCAGCACCATGAAGGCGGTGAGGACTCCGCCGCCCAGGGCGATGAGCACGAAGTAGATGAGGAGCTCGCCCGAGAAGCGGATGAAGTCCATGCGGCCGGCGACTGCCCGCCAACGGCCGCCGGCGTACACGATGCCCACGAGCAGCCACAGCGCGATCGGCAGGTGCAGCGCCGTGAGGGCCTCGGTGTGGCCGCCCGGCACGAAGGGATAGGCGTTGGCAAAGCCGGCCGCCCCGGCGAACGCCGCCGCCAGCCACGCGAGAGTGGCCCGCCGCAGCCGCGAAGCAGAAGGCGACGACGGCCTTCTTTCGGACCCCGGCCTGCCGGTCGCCGGAATCCGGGGCCGCGACGACGAGTTGCTTCCAGAGGCGGTCGGAGTGCTCGCGCGCGAACTCCCGCGAGAGGGCGTCGAGGTCCCCCATGCGCTTCACGGCCACCAGGAATGCCTCATCCTCGGCGAGGCCGGCCTCCACGAGGACCGCGATCTGCTCCTCGAGCGATACCGCGTGACCCGGGTTCGGCATGGCTCAGGCCCCCTCCGGAAGCGGCGTGGCCGGTGCCGGGTGGCCGGCCGGAACGCTCAGCGAGAGCCCTCCCCAGATGCCCCGCAGGGTGGCCTCCACCGCCTGCCACTGCCGGCGCTCCTCGGCGAGCTGGCCCCGGCCCTGGGATGTGATCCGGTAGTACTTGCGGCGGCGGCCGCTCTTCGCGATCTGCCACCGCGCCTCGACATGGCCGAGTCGCTCGAGCCGATGCAGAACGGGGTAGAGCATCCCGTCCGTCCACTCCATGCGCCCTCCGGACAGTTCCTGGACTCGCTTGAGGATGGCGTAGCCGTAGCTGTCCTCCTTGGCCAGGATTGCCAGGACGATCGGGGTCGAGGAGGCGGCGATGAGGTCCTTGTTGATTTCCATGTCACGCGTCCCACGGCGCTGGCAGCGCCATCCAGCCGTACATAGCACCATTATACATAGCAGTTCTATGTATTTCAAGCAGGGCTCCGCCCAGGGGGGTAGGGCTCCTTGCCGGAGGGGTGGGGACCTGAGGACCTACTGGGGAGCGGCACCGCCCCCTGCGGTGCGCCACTGCATGGCCGCGACCTGTCCCTGCCGGGCGTAGTCGGTGGCCTCACCGAGAACCCTGGCGGCCTCCTGGGGCGCGTGGAAGCCCATCGAGTTCTCCGCCGCGATGAAATCCAGGCGCCACTGCGCCTTCCGCTGCAGCGCAAAGGCGGGGGCAAGATCGGCTTCCGTCGCCCCTTCCTGCCTGGCCCGCCCGATCGCGTCCAGGAGATCCATGAGGGCCCGGCCCCCGCGCTGGAGAAGGTCGAAGTTCCTCTGCTGGATGGCGTCGACGCGGTCTTTGATCTCCTGCTCCTCGACGCGGTGGCATGTCTGGCAGGCGCGGTTGATGTTGAGGAGCGGGCTGCGGACCCAGTGATCCGAGACCTTGGACGCGCCGTCGCGCATGTACGCCATGTGACAGTCGGCGCAGGCGACGCCGCTCCGGGCGTGGATGCCCTGGCTCCACAGCTCGAACTCGGGATGTTGCGCCTTCAGCACCTTCGCACCGGACTCGGCGTGGGCGAAGTCGTAGAAGGGGGTCCCGTCCGCCAGGATGGAGCCGTTCCAGAACCCTTCCACCTGGTCGGCGGTCAGACCCTCTCCCCATGGGAAGGTCAACGGCATCCCCGTTCCGCAGTAGTACTCGACATGGCACTGTCCGCACACGAAGGACCGCATCTCGGTCCGCGAGGCCTCCCGGTTCGGGTCGTATGGCTGCGAGCGGTCCCCCTCCCGCCAGCGCTCGACGCTCGGGAGATGGGGGACCTCCGCCGAGGACTCGGCGAGCGCCCGAATCCCGTTCAGGAAGCCCGGCCGCGTGACCCGCAGCTCCATGGTCAGGGGGGAGTGGCAGTCGACGCAGGAGACCGGGAACGCGTGGCCCATCTCGTGGAGCTTCGCGTTCAGCTCCTGGTAGGTGTACTTGTAGCTCTTCTCGAACCCGGCCATGGCGTCCCCGCCGCCCAGTTCGCGGTAGAGGGGCATCACCGAGCCGTGGCAGTGAAGGCAGGAGCCGCTCTGGGGCTTGGTCAGCCGCTCGGTGTTCTCCTGGTCCTGCAGCATGTAGGCGTGGCCGCGCCGGTCGCGG
>CAZWKH010000145.1:0-6790 GCA_964633885.1 uncultured bacterium
CAAGGAATACCTCGACTTCTACACCTACTTCGCGAGCCTGCCCGTGGGGCACAACCACCCGCGGGTCAAGGAGCCTGAATTCCGGGAGAGACTCCTGCGCGCGGCGACGGCCAACCCCGCCAACAGCGATGTGTACACGGTCGAGTACGCGGAGTTCGTCGAGACCTTCCGGCGCATCGCGCAGCGCCCCTATCTGCCCCACGCGTTCTTCGTGGCTGGCGGCGCGCTCGGGGTGGAGAACGCGCTCAAGGCAGCCTTCGACTGGAAGGTGCGCAAGAACCTCGACAAGGGGATCCACGGCGAGCTGGGCAGCCGGGTCATCCACTTCCGGCAGGCCTTTCACGGCCGCACCGGCTACACCCTCAGCATGACCAATACCGCCGACCCGCGGAAGACCATGTACTTCCCGAAGTTCGACTGGCCCCGCATCGAGAACCCCAAGTGCCGGTTCCCGATGGACGCGGAGAACACCGCCAGGGTGGCCGAGGCCGAGCGCGCCGCGGTGGCGCAGATCCGCGAGGCCTGCGCCCGCTACGGCGCCGACATCGCGGCCCTGATCGTCGAGCCCATCCAGGGCGAGGGAGGGGACAACCACTTCCGCGGCGAGTTCCTGCGGGAGCTGCGCGGCCTCGCCGATGAGTTCGAGTTCCTCCTCATCTTCGACGAGGTCCAGACCGGCGTCGGCCTGACCGGGAAATTCTGGTGCTACGAGCACTTCGAGGGCGTCGAGCCCGACGCGGTGGCCTTCGGCAAGAAGCTTCAGATCTGCGGCTTTGTCGGGGGCAAGCGCTTCGACGAGGTCGAGCGTAATGTCTTTGTGGAGTCGAGCCGCATCAACTCCACCTGGGGCGGCAACCTGGTGGACATGGTGCGCGGACACCGCTACCTGGAGATCATCGAGGAGGAGAACCTGGTCGAGAACGCGCGCTTGCGCGGCGAGACGCTCCTCAAGGGGTTGCGCGACCTCGAGTCCCGCCACGCGGGCGTGACCCAGGCGCGCGGGCGGGGGCTCATGGCCGCTTTCGACCTCCCCGACGGGGATCTGCGCGGCGAGGTGCTTTCCAAGGCGCGGGACAATGGGCTCCTGGCTCTGGCCTGCGGAACCCAGTCCATCCGGTTCCGGCCCACGCTCAGCGTGACCGACGCCGAGATCGTGCGCGGTATCGAGATTCTCGATCGGGCGATTCGCGAAACGCTCTGACCGGTTTGGCCGCGGCGGCCAGGAGGATCCCCATGGCACTCTCTCCGGAGCTGCAAGGGAAAGTCGTCACCGTCACCCGGTACATCATGGAGCAGGAACGCCTGCACCCCCATGCGACCGGCGAGCTCTCCGACCTTCTCAGCGAGATCATCCTGGCCGCCAAGCTCATCTACCGCGAGGTGAGCAAGGCGGGGCTTCTCGAAGTGCTGGGCAAGACCGGCCAGATCAATGTTCAGGGCGAGGAGGTGATGAAGCTCGACGAGTTCGCCGACCGCGCCATGTACCAGGCCCTCGATCACACCGGGCACCTCTGCGTGATGGCGTCGGAGGAAAACGAGGCGATCCTTCACATCCCGGATCAGTACCCCTGCGGGAAGTACGCGCTGAACTACGACCCGCTGGACGGGTCGTCCAACATCGACGCCAATGTCTCGATCGGGACCATCTTCTCGATCCACAATCGCGTCACTCCGGGCGACGGCAAGGGATCGGAGCGGGACTGCATGCAGCCGGGGAACCGGCAGGTCTGCGCCGGCTACTTCGTCTACGGTTCGAGCACGATGCTCGTCTACACCACCGGCCAGGGGGTCCACGGGTTCACCTACGACCCCAGCGTGGGCGAGTTCCTCATGAGCCACGAGAACATCCGCATCCCGCGGCGCGGGTCGATCTACAGCGTCAACGAGGGGAACTTCGCCCGCTGGGACCGGGGCACCCAGCGCTACATCGAGCACCTGCGCAGCGAGGACGACCACGGACACCCCTACAAGTCGCGCTACATCGGGAGCCTCGTCGCCGATTTCCACCGCACGCTGCTCTACGGGGGCATCTTCCTCTACCCCGGGGATCGCAAGAGCCCTCGGGGCAAGTTACGGCTCCTCTACGAGGCCTCCCCCCTGGCGTGGATCGTGGAGCAGGCGGGCGGGATGGCCGTCGACGGCGACCGGCGCATCCTGGATGTGGAGCCTGAAAAACTCCACCAGCGCATCCCGCTGGTGATCGGCAGCGTCGAGGATGTGGAGGAGTACCTCCGCTTCCGCCGCGACGAGGCCTGATCCTCAGGGCACCGGCAGTCCGGACACCAGGAGCACTTCGCCCCGCCCCGCGCGGTTCCGGGTCACCGCGACGAGAAGCTGGGTCGGGCTCCAGGCCAGGAACCGCGGATCCTCGAGGCCGTCCACGACCGTGATCCCATGGGGCGTGCCCACCGCGGCCAGGCGCAGGGCATGGGGATCTCCAGCGCCCTCTCCCCACAGGTAGGCCACATGCTTGGGCCCCCATGGCCCCCAGGCGGGAGCGGTCGCGTATCCCCCGGCGACGAGCGTGTCCGAAGGCGCGAGCGAGGCCTCGTCGACGGTGGTGACCAGGATGAGGCCGTCCCGCGCATAGGCCAGCCGGTCCGAGCCCGGTTCCCAGCTCGGCATCTTTCCCAGGCCGGAGGTGGCGAGATGGATTCCCACCAGCAGGCTGTCCTGGAACGCGCCCCAGAAGACCGGCGTCCCCGCCGGTTCGTCCGAGGGCGTGCTCGTGAAGGCCATGCGGTCGTCGTGGGACAGCGCGGGCCCGAACCGCGGGCTCAGGTTGAGGAGGCGGAGATCCGTGACGGCGTCGATCAGCCCGTCGCCCTGATCGTCGCGGTAGGCCGCGACCATGGGGCGCCCGTCGGCGAGGACGAAGACGAACCGCGCGCCGTCGGCGGAGACCGCCACCGGCTCGTTCAGCCGCACATCGGAGGCGATGAGAGCCCCGTTTCCGGGCCGTGGCGTGGGGCTCAAGGTGGAGTTGTAGAGCCCCGTGCCCGAGGCCGTCCGAGCCGTGTAGAGGATGCCCGTGCCGCCGGGAAGGAATGCGATCCCGCCGATCTCCAGGAGGTCGGTGCGCCCCAGGCCGAGCACCGCGGCGAAGGCCGGCGTGGTGCCGAAGTGGATGCTGTCCTCCCGGGCGTGCACCAGTTCCAGGGAGATCGCGGAGCGTTCGTAGGCGTAGTACACGCTGGACAGCTCGACGGTGTGGAGGCCCGCGGCGAGGAGAGGGAAGCGGTGCGGCGTCTGTTCGCCCAGCGGCTGGCCGTCCAGCTCGATGAAAGCGCCCGGCGGGTCGGAGGTCACGATGAGGGAGGCGTTGCCCACCTGCACGATGACGGAGTCGGTGACGCTCAGCTCCCCGTCGCCGGCCGTTGCCACCAGCGCGTAGTCGCCCGCGGTCTGCGGGGCGGTCCAGGTCGTCGCGGCCGTGGTGGAATCGGCGAAGGTTCCCGCCGCCGCGCGCCAGGAAATGGTCACCGGATCGCCGTTCGGATCCGACACCAGCACGGTGGCCCGGACCTGGCCGCCCAGGACGGTCGAGAAGGGGTTCACCACCACATCGCGGATCACGGGGGCGAGGTTCCGGCTCGAGGTCGGCGTGTCCTCCGAGCAGCCCGCCGCCGCCGCCAGCACCCACAGAAGACCCAATGCGCGGAGCTTCATGCTCCTCCCTTCTTCCTGTCCGGATCCATGGGCGAAACCATGACCGTTCGGTGCTGGCCCACCGTGACCGTCCCCACCGGAGCGCGCCGGGGACGGTGCACATGCTTCTTGAGAGTCACCAGCACGGAGACCTTCCCCGAGCCGCGCGCCTTGGAGAAATGCGCGGCGATGGCGGCCGCGCGCAGCACCAGCTCCCGTGCCGGCTCCCTGTCCTTCTCGTGATGGCGCAGCACGACATGGGAGCCGGGCGACTGGTCGGCGTGCATCCAGATGTCCTGCGGGCGGGCGATCTCGTGGGTGAGCACCTCGTTGCCGCGGTTGCTCTTTCCGACCAGGACCTCCCAGCCTTCGCCCAGGTCGTAGCGGCGCGGGCGCAGGGCGGAAGCCACCCTGTCCTCGGGCGCGGAGTCCGCGAAGCCCGGGATCTCCTCCTCGGGTAGCTTCACGCCGAGCTTCCCGGCCCGCTCCACCCAATCCCTGTCCGGCGCCTCGCCGGGGCTCGCCGCGAGATCGCCCGCGAGGGCACGGAGCGCCTCGAGGCGCTTCTCCAGCTCCCGGCGCCGCCGCGGCAGGCGGGCCAGCGCCCCCTCCGCCTTGCGCGCGCGCTGGAAGTAGCGGTCCGCGTTCGCGGTCGCGGTGAGAGCGGGATCGAGCTCGACCTCCAGCTCCTCTCCCCGGCGATGGTCGGTCAGCGCGGCGTGGGACGCGCCGCGCGCAAGCGCCGCGGGGGAGGCGAGGATCGCTTCTCCCATGCGCCGCCAGAGATCCGCGTTGGCGGCCTCATCCGCGTCCGCGTCCAGCGCGGCGAGGGCGCGCTCGGTGCGCTCCACCGCCTGGCGCACCGGACGCAGGAGGGGTGTCTGCGCCTCGCCCTGCGCGCGCCGGCGGAAGGTACGATGCGCGGCCGCCACCGCCGCGGAGGCGGTGGGGTACTCGGCCCGGATCGCAAGCCCCAGCGCGTGCAGGGCGTTCTCGCCGGGGCGGAACGCCGAGGCCTCGGCGCGGCCGTCGCCGCCTGCCAGGACCACCGGATGGAACCGCGGGCCGCCGGGTGCCGTGTCCCGCGCAAAGGACAACCAGGCCCGGGCAAGAGCCTCGGGATCCCCTGCGCTTGCGGCCGCATGCCACAGTTCCTCGGCCGCCACGGGACCCAGGCCGACCCAGGCGTCGATGAGCGCGCGCGATGAGCCGGGCCGCGCACGCAGGGCGTCGGTGAGCGATGCCGTGAGGCGCTCCTGCGCATCCACGGCGGCATCGGCGCGGCCTTCGCCCTTGCGCGCCGACTCATCGCTTCCGCGGCCCGAAGGGATTGCGTAGCGCTCGCCCGGAGAGAGGCGGCGCGGCGCGCGATGGGAGCGGTCCTCGCGCAGGCGGTCCAGGATCCTTCCCGACCATGGATCCGGGCCGTCCACCAGCACCATGTTCCCGCCCTTGCCGGTCAGCTCGAGCAGGAGATGGCAGGGCCGCGCGTCGCCCAGCCGATCGCGCCGCTCGAAGGCGAGGGCCGCCACCCGATCCAGCCCGGCCTGGACCGCCGCGGCGAAGCGGCATCCCTCCAGGGCCTTGCGCAGGGCCTGGGCGAAGCCCGCCGAGGCCTCGGCGGGGACCGCCCCGGCCGGCGCGGGGAAGAGTGCGTTGTGCTCGGGGTGCGCGCAGGCGACCAGGGTGACGCCCTTCTCGAGGAGGATGTGGAACTCCCAGGGGTCGGCCGCGCCGATCCCCTCGACGCGAAGGCCGCGATACGGGACGAGCTCTGCCACCACGGCGCGCAGGACGAGGCTGTTCATGCCGGCACAGTCTAGCATCCCCTCGTTTGACAGGATCGGCGGGGCCGCGTAGCTTCTCGACATCCGTGGAAGGAGGTCCCGTGATCCGCAGCATGACCGGTTTCGGCCGCGCCGAGGTCGAGCGCAACGGCCGCGTCCTCGTGGCCGAGGTGCGCTCGGTGAACCACCGGTTCCTCGACATGTCCCTGCGCCTGCCGCGAGGCCTGCAGCTCCATGAGGACAAGCTCCGCGCCCACCTGCAGGAGATGCTCTCCCGTGGCAAGATCAACCTCACCGTGTCCTGGAAGGGGGCGAGAGAGGAGGGAGGGATCCTCTCGGTGGACATGGATCTCGCCCGGCGCTATGTGGACATCCTCCAGGAGATGAGGTCCGAGTTCGGCTTCCGCGAGCCGGTGACCCTGCCGCAGATCACCTCGCTGCCGGATGTGTTCCGGTGGAGCGAGCCGGACCTGGACGCCGAGGAGTCCTGGCTCCTCCTGCGCGAGGGAGTGGACCGCGCGGTCAAGGATATGATCGCGATGCGTGAGGGGGAAGGCGAGGCCCTGGCCAGGGAGTTCACCTCCCGGCTCGAGCGCATGCGGGCGGCGGTGGCCTCGGTGGAGGCCCGCGCTCCGGAGCGGGTGCGCGAAGCCAAGGAGAAGCTGCACCAGCGCGTGAGCGAACTCCTGAAGGGGGAGGCGGAGATCGACGAGGATCGCATCCTCATCGAAGCCGCCATGCAGGCCGACCGGATGGACTGCACCGAGGAATGCGTGCGGCTCCGCTCCCACATCGACCAGTTCGAGGTGATGATGCGCGAGGGGGGGGCGGTGGGCCGCAAGTTCAACTTCCTGACCCAGGAGATGAACCGCGAGGCCAACACCATCGGCTCCAAGGCCAACGACATGTCCATCTCCCGCGACTCGATCCAGCTCAAGGAGGAGATCGAGATCGTCCGGGAGCAGGTCCAGAACATCGAGTAACCCGCGCCATGGCTCATCCCCGCGAACCCGTCTCCTTCCTGGGCATTCCGCCCTCCCCTCCGTTCGTGATCGTCATCTCCGGTCCCAGCGGGGTGGGGAAGAGCGTCCTCTGCGAGGGGCTCCTGGCGGGCGATCCCTCTCTGACGCGCTCCGTGTCCGCCACCACCCGCCCCCCGCGCGGGGAGGAGGTGGACGGGGTCGACTACTCGTTCTGGACGGAGGCGCAGTTCGACGAGGGCGTGCGCGAGGGCCGCTTCCTGGAGTGGGCGGAGGTGCACGGCCACCGCTACGGCACGCCGCGGGCGCGCATCGAGGAGCTGCTCGCGGTGGGGAAATGCCCGATCCTCAATGTGGATGTGCAGGGCGGCGAGT
>CAZWKH010000146.1:0-6767 GCA_964633885.1 uncultured bacterium
GGAAGGGGATCGCGAACGCCAGGGTCGAGGCCGCCCGCTACGGCCGCGAAGGGAGCCCCGGCATCGCCGTGGTGCGGATCGACCCCGACCGCTGCCGGATCGAGCCCTACCACGAGCGCGAATACTTGGGAGTGGATCCGGTCGGGGTCCAGGGCTGGATGGACCGTCTCGGGGCGCCCGTCGTCTTCAACGCCGGGCTCTACGACGAGGCTCGCCGGCACCTCGGCATGCTCCGGCGGGATGGAACGCGCCTCGAGTCGGTGGCGCATACCCGGTGGCTGGCGCTGCTCGTGTCCGGCCCCAAGGCGCCCGACCTTCCGGCGGCGGCCATCCTGGATCTGGGTCAGGCCGCGGAGCGGGCCTGGGCCGAGCAATACCGCAGCGCGGTCCAGTGCATGATGCTCTTCGACGGGCAGGGGGAACCTCGCGTGCGCCGCTCCGGGAATGTGGCGTCCCTGACCCTGGTCGCAGCGGACGCCGCGGGCCGGTTGCTCGTCTTCGTCACCGAGGGCGGGTACACCCTGTGGGAGAGCGCCCTCCTTCTGCGCGAGGCCGGCTGGGGGTTGAACCGCGCGATGGCTCTGGACGGCGGCCGCCAGGCGAGCCTGGCCGTGGAGGGGGGTGGGGTCAGCTACCGCTCCTACGCCCGCGCCGGCGCCTCGCCGAGCGCCGCCGACATCCTGCGCGCGGCGACCACGCTCCCCGCGGTGGTTGCGGTGCGGCCCGGCCGCAAGGGCTAGCGCATCGCCGTGCGGCGGTGTCCCAGGGCCGCGTAGGCCCAGGCGAAGAGGACGAGGAACACCGCATCCGTTACCGCGAAGGGCTTCCACATATCGGGGAAGGTGCTGGTGAACCAGTGGAAGAACACCACCCCGCTGTAGGCGGCCTTGAGCAGGATGCCGTAGGGGATGAGATTCCTGTTGCCGGAGGGGTTGCGGGCCACGGCCAGGAACATGAGCGCGAAGATGATCAGGATGAGCGCGGGAAACTGGACATATCCCCAGTGATTGGGCGGGGTCACGGCGAAGCGCCGGAAGATCCCCTCCGCCGCGAAGAGAAAGGCCAGCCCGAGGACCCCGTCGTAGAGGGCGCCGACGCCGAAGAGGAGAGAGATCCAGGTCCTGGTCTTCACGATTCCGTGCCTTTCCGGCGGCCCCGCATCGCGTGCCGCCTGCGGAAGGTGTTGCGCCTCCAGCTCGTGAACTCGTCGCTGTAGAGCTGCACCGCCAGCTTCTTGAACCCGTCGGCCAGCTCCTGCGGCGTCATGTTCGCCGGCCGGTAGTTCACGTCAAAAAGCGTGCACGCCTCCCACTTGCGCGGCGTGAGGATCCGCCCCTCCCGTTCCAACCGCCGGTAGAGCGGCGTGCCGGGAAAGGCGGTGAGGATGGTGACCTGCACCTCGTAGAGTTCCACCGCCCGCACGAAGTCGAAGACCTCGTCGAAGATGGCGGGGGTGTGCCCGTCGAGGCCGAGCACGAAGCATCCATTCACCGTGATTCCATGCGACTGGATTGCGGCTATGGCCTCCCGGTAGCGCGGGAACATGCGGTGCTTCCAGTCGCCGTAAAGCTCAATGCCCGGGAGGCCCGTCTCCACGGGACTCTCGAAGCCGACCAGGACCTGGGCGCAGCCGCTCTCCCGCATGAGGTCGAGCAGCTCCCCGTCCTCGCTCACCGTGAGATCGGTCTCCGCGAACCAGCGGATGCCCTTGGGGGCGAGCGCGGCGAGGAGCTCGCGCCAGTAGAGCTTGTCCACCATCGCGTTGTCGTCGGCGAACTCCAGGAACGGATGCTCCCAGATCTCCAGGACGCGGTCGATCTCGGCCAGGACGTTGGCCACCGGCTTCTGCTTGTAACGGTCGGTGAGAAGCACGCTGCTCGCGCAGAACTCGCACTGGTGGGGGCAGCCGCGGCTGGTCTGCACGGTGAGGCGGTTGTACTTGGAGATGTCGAGCCGCTCGTAGGCTGGGATGGGGGACTGGGCCAGGTCGTAGCGAAGGGGGCGGGCGTCGTAGAGGCCCTGCAGGCTCTTGACCGCCGTGTCGGCCAGCACCTGCGGCCACATCGGCTCGCCCTCGCCCGCGACCACCGCATCGCAGTGGGCCAGGGCTTCATCGGGAAGCGCGGTCACGTGGGGTCCGCCCATCACGACCGGCACCCCGGCGGTGCGGCACGCGCGGGCCAGGGCGTAGGCCTCGTTCATCTGGGCGCTGTAGCTTGAGATCGCGATGAGGTCGAAACCGGCCGGGATGGGATCTCCCGCGGCGTAGGCCGGCATCTCCACATACTCGACCTCGTGCTCCGGCGGAGTCATCGCGGCCAGCGTGAGGAGCCCGAGGCTCGGCAGGGACGCGATGGTCTTGCTGCGCTCGACGAAGCCGGGGAGCGTGAGGCCCAGCCGAAGGAGTTCCTCGTCGCAGACACGGATCCCGCTCATGGCAACCAGACCGACTCTCATGTCGTGATGACCCTCCACAGGAACGCGGCCACGCCGATCGTGACGCTGAGGGCGGGGATGAAGAACAGGTTGCGGAACGGTTTGCGGTAGGCGGAGAGGTAGCAGACCAGCGGCATCGTCGCGGCGCCGACGATGAAGAGGGAAGAGGGGAGCGCGATTCCCGCGGTGAGCCCCAGAGCCTGCACCGTGTAGGCGAACCCGAGGTTGAGGAAGCCCAGGCCGAAGAAGGCGATGTGCCCGAGGCGGATCATGCGGCGCCGCCACGAGCCGTAACCGCCGAGCCAGGTCTCACCATGAAAGAAGAGACCGGTGGTCAGCCCGGCCAGGCTGCCGAGGAGGAACCCGACCCATGCCGCGACCAGGTTCGGAGACATGGGGGCAGCATACGCCCCCGGGTCCGGCGGCGCTACTTCTCCACGAACCTCTCCCTGATCCACCCCGAGATCGCGTCCAGCGCGGCCGGGTTCATCGTCTCTTCGATGCCGAAGTACTCGTCGGGGGCCCCCGTTGTGGCCTTCTGGAAGAGGTGATTGAGGCCGGGCAGCTCCACCACCGTGGCGTCCCGGTTGCCGGCCGCCGCCAGCGCCTTGTGGATCTCGGGCAGGTTCTGCACCGGCGGAACCTGGGTGTCGAGGCCCCCGTTCAGGGCCAGGACCGGCACCTGGAGCCGGGTGAGCGCCGGCCGGGGGTCGTAGTCCAGGAAGAAGCGGAACCAGGGGGTGGTGAGCGCGGCCACCTGCTGCTCCAGCATCGCGTCGATGTTCTCGCCCAGCGCCTGACGCTCCTCCTCGCTCATGAGCGCCACCTGCTCCCGCGCGATCTCCATGGCCGCGTCGTGGACCTTCTGCGAGTCGGGCTCGCTGCGCACCAGGGCCACTGCGCGCCTGATGAGCTCGGCCTGCTTGGCCGCATCCTCCGGCGAAGCGCCCCCGGCGAGGGCGATCTTCTCGGTCTGCGCCTCGAGGATCTCCCCTCCGGACACCCCCGGTCCCGCCAGGAGGATCACGAAGGCCACCTCCTTCGACCGGCCGGCGGCCATGGGGGCGACGAGACCGCCCTCGCTGTGGCCCAGGATGCCGATGCGCTCCGCGGCGACCTCGGGGCGGCCCCTGAGGAAGCGGACCGCAGCCAGCGCATCCTGCGCGAAGTCCTCCGTGGTGGCGGAGCGGAAGTCGCCTGTGGACTTGCCGAAGCCGCGATCGTCGTAGCGCAGGGCGGCGATTCCCGCGCGGGCCAGGCGATCGGCGAGGATGAGGAAGGGGCGATGCTGGAAGACCATCTCGTCCCGGTCCTGGGGGCCGCTGCCGCTGACCAGAACCACGGCGGGGAACGGGCCATCGCCCTCGGGCAGGGTCAGGGTGCCGGCGAGGGTGATGCCGCCGTTGGGGACGGTCACCTCTTCGGCGCGATAGGGGAAGGGTGGCTTGGGCTCCTGAGGCCGCGCGGCCCCCGCCATCGCCTCGCGGCCGAGACGGAACGGGAACGCGGATCCGCCCTGGGTGAAGGTGCCTCGGATCGCGCCTCCTTCCAGGCGGCCAGCGAAGGTGGGATCCCCGGGAATGCCGGCGATCGCGAAGCGGACCGAGTCCGTCGTCGCGGCGATCCCCGCCAGGGCCAGGCCCTTCGCGCCCTGCATCGGGATGTCGATGGTCCCGGTCCAGACCGCGCCCTCCAGCTGGAGATCCACCTGGACGGTGAGGCCGGGATCCATGCCGGGAAGCTCGATCACTCCCTCCCAATGTCCGGCGAAATCCGCGGGCGCGGCGGCGGATGCCTGCGAAGCGGTTGCCGCGAGGACCACACCGAGAGCGAGCAGGAAGATCCCGAAGCGAGGCGACATGGGATTACCCCCAGATTCCGAGTGAAGCGAAACTCACCGTGCCCGAGTCGTCGGTGGCCTGCTCGTAGCGCAGCACCTTGCCCCGGGCGCCGGGCAAGGCCGCCAGCAGTCCGTAGATCGGGCTCAACCCGCAGATGCGCCGCGGGTCGTTGTCCTCCATGACGGAGGCGTAGAATCCCGCCGGGTCTCCTTGCGCAACGAAGCCCAGGGTACGCCGGTCCTCGCCCTCCAGGAAGCTCAGCCCCTCCGCGCTGAGCGGCCCTGGATCGCCGAAGCGCGGCCCCACATGGGCCAGATCGGCCGCCGCGAGGACCAGGGCGCTCCCGCCCCGGGCCTCGAGGATCCCGCGCAGCGCGGCCAGGAAGGGATCGCCCTCGGGGACGGCGTCCCGCATGGAGCCGCAGAGCACGGGCACGATGCGCAGATCGCGGCCCCTTGCGCGCAGCGCGGCCAGGAAGAGCGCCTGGAACTCGATCGAATGCTCCTTGCGGTGGTAGAAGAGGTCCTCCGAGGACGCGCCCCCCGCCGCCGCGAGCTCGCGGCAGGCCTTCGCGTCCACGGGCACCGTCCCCAGCGGGGTCTCGAAGGGCTTCTCTGCCACGATCCACACCCGCTTGGGGCAGGCGTGGGAGGTGCCCAGCACGATCACTGTCTCGACCTCGGCGGCCTCGGTGAGGACCCGATAGGCCAGCGCGGTGCAGGCGCCCCCCGCGCGCAGGTCGATGTGCGGGGCGACCAGGCCCCTGAGGCGGCCTTCCGGACGGGGGCCGGCCTCCTCGAGCCCCGAAGCAGCCGCGTTGTAGGATTCCACCGCGGCGAGGGCCTCGGCGGGGTCCACCGGATAGGAGAGCCCGGCGTGGGCGGCCGGCCGGACCGGCGCGAGGCGGAACTCCTCATGCATCCGCTCGCGGCGTGCCGCGAATGCCTCGGTCTCCATCATCCCCGCCTGGGCGAGGCGCTCGACCAGGGACTGCAGCTCCTCGGGCTTGGGCGCGGCTCCGTAGCGGCGGCGGAAGGCCTCCTGAAGCTCGTCCAGGCCGTGCTCCCCGTCGCAGTGCGCGGCCACGAAGAGGGCTGCCTCGCTCAGGACGAGTTCCTCGTCGGTGTATCCCTCCGGATCGCGCAGGAGGAAGGAGGCCCCACCCTCTTCGGGAAGCTGGAGCACCTCCAGGGGCCGCAACCGCGGCAGGCGGTCCACGCCGCTACATCCGCCCGGCGCGCAGCGCGCGGGCGTGCTCGATCAGGCGGGCGGATTCCGCGCTGCGCGCGCCCTGGGAGCGTCCTCCGAGGACCACGGTGATGAAGTCGCCGCGGGGATCGGCGACCTGCTGCACCATGCAGTAACCGGCCTCGTCGATGTAGCCCGTCTTGGCGGCCACGATGTCGTCGCGGGAGCGCAGGAGCCGGGCGGAATGGACGATTGTCCGGGGGCCGCGCGGGGTGGAGAGCTCGAACTCGGTGGTGCCCAGGAACTCGCGCAGCAGCGGATCGGCCAGCGCGGCCTTGAACAGGGTCACGACCTCCCGCGCCGTCGAGATGTTGCGCTCGTCGAGGCCAGTGGGCTCCACGAAGCGGCTCTTGCGGCATCCGAAGCGGCGCGCCGTCTCCTCCATCCGGTAGGCGAAGGCCTCCGTCGAGAGCCCGGTGGGATGCACGAGCGCGCGGGTCGCGCAGTTGTCGGAGGAGACCAGGGCCAGCTTGAGCAGCGTCCGCGCGGGCACCCGGTCGCCCACCCGGAGCTTCGTGCGACCGGCCCCGACCCAGTCGGCCTCGGTGATGGTCACCGGGATGTCGACATCGATGTGGAGGCGCAGGAAGGTGAGGGCGGCGGTGAGCTTGGTCAGGCTCGCAATGGGGACCGGATCGTCGATGGACTTCTCGTAGAGCCAATCGCCCGCGGCCGGGTCGAAGACCCCCGCATGGGGGACCTGTGTGGAGAAGGCGGCGAGGGTGGCGCCGGTAGCCCCCGTGGAGAGCAGGGCCATGAGGCCCGCCGCCAGGATCGCGATGTTCCGCAGGCTGCGCATAGGGCTCGTTGGGTTGGAGGTCCGGGCGCCGTTCGGCGTGGAGGCCGGCGCTGCCGCGCCGGCCCCCCACCAAAGTACGGGCAGTTGCGCTCCGGAATCAACGGGAAAGCCCTCGCGCCGCCCGGGGTCCGGGGGAAGGGACCCAGGATGGCCGGAACCTCAGTTCGCGGGGGCGGGTGGGCAGCAGGACTCGTTCGCCTCCGGCATCTGCTCGACATGGGTGTCCATGAAGCTCGCGCAGGCGTCCAGGATGATCGCACAGAGCCCCAGGAAGGCGAGGGTCTCCCAATTGATCTTCTGGGAGCTGAACAGGTCCGAGAAGATCCGGTTCACGATCGGGTTGATCACGCTGCTGCACAGGGTCCGCGCGACCTGCACCAGGGTGTCGATGATGCCCAGGAGCATCACCTCCTGGTCCACAGACCGGAGTCCATCGTGGCGGA
>CAZWKH010000147.1:0-6731 GCA_964633885.1 uncultured bacterium
GACCCTGCCCCGCCCGGCCGGCGGGAGCATGCGCGGAAGGGAGCATCGTCTTGGAAACAACGGAAGTTCGCCGTCTCCTGGGCATCATGCGGGACCGCATCGAGGTGCTGCGGGGGTATCTTTGACGTCCCGGGCAAGACCGCGCGGGTGGCCGAACTGAACCTCGGCATGGGCGCCCCCGGCTTCTGGGACGATCCCGAGCGCGCACGCGGGGTGGTCCAGGAGCTCAAGGCGGCCAAGGCGGTGGTGGACGGTTTCGCCCGCACGGCACGCGTCGTCATCGACTCCGCAGACCTTTACGACATGGCGCTGGAGGCGGGAGACGATGCCACGCGCGCCGAGATCGAGGGCCAGCTCGACCACCTGGAGCATGAGCTGGACCGGCTCGAGCTGCAGTCCTTCCTCTCGGATCCCGCCGACCGGCTGGGAGCCGTGGTGTCCATCCACCCCGGCGCGGGAGGCACGGAGAGCCAGGACTGGGCGGAGATGCTGTTGCGCATGTACCTCCGCTGGGCCGAGCGGTCCGACTTCGCCACGCACATGCTCGACTACCAGGCGGGGGACGAGGCGGGACTCAAGGACGCCACCTTCGAGGTGAACGGCGAGTACGCCTTCGGTTACCTCAAGGCGGAGTCGGGCGTTCATCGGCTGGTGCGGATCTCGCCCTTCGACGCCAGCGGGCGTCGCCATACTTCCTTCGCCTCGGTCTTCGTCTACCCCCAGGTGGAGGAGAGCGGGGACATCGAGGTGAACGAGGCCGAACTGCGCATCGACACCTTCCGCGCCTCGGGCGCCGGCGGCCAGCATGTCAACAAGACCGAGTCCGCGGTGCGGATCACGCATCTCCCCTCGGGCATCGTGGTGAGCTGCCAGAACGAGCGGAGCCAGCACCGCAACCGGGACAGTGCCATGAAGATCCTCCGGGCGCGCCTCTTCGCCCGCAGGCTCGAGGAGGAGCGCAAGGCGCTGGACGGTCTCTACGACCAGCAGAAGGACATCGCCTGGGGGAGCCAGATCCGTTCCTATGTATTCCAGCCCTACACGATGGTGAAGGATCACCGCACCAACCACGAGACCAGCGACGTGCACCGCGTGATGGACGGGGACCTGGACGGCTTCATCGACGCCTTCCTGCGGGCAAACCTGTCCGGGCCGCATCAGTCGGGGAAGGGGAGCGCCGGAAAGGCGGGGGAGACGGTGCGATGAACCCGGACATCTTCCGCGAGTACGACATCCGCGGCCTCGTGGACGCGGACCTGGACCGGGAGACGGTGCGCGCGATCGGACGCGGTTACGGCTCGGCGATCGCCGAGGGCGGCGGGTCCGTGGTGGCGGTGGGTATGGATGTGCGGTTGAGCTCGCCCGCTCTGGCCGCCGCCCTGATCGACGGGATCACGGCGGCGGGGGTGGATGTGCGCGCTCTCGGCGTGGTGCCCACCCCCGCGGTCTACTTCGCCGTGCACCAGGACGAACTGGACGGCGCGGTGCAGGTCACCGGAAGCCACAACCCGGTCGAGTTCAACGGGTTCAAGATGATGAAGGGGACCGCGAGCTTCTACGGGCAGGACATCCAGGCCCTGCGGGCGCGCCTGGAGAAGGGCGATTTCCGGTCCGGACGGGGGCGCGTGGTCGAGCGCGACATTCGCGCCGAGTACCTCGCGGCGATGCAGGAGCGGCTCCGGCTCGATCGGCCCCTCAAGGTCGTGCTCGATGCCGGGAACGGCTGCGCGGGGGCCCTTGCCCCCGAGCTCTTCCGCCGCCTGGGCGCGCAGGTGGAGGAGCTCTACTGCGAGCCCGACGGGCGCTTCCCCAACCACATGCCCGACCCGACCCTGCCCGGGACCCTCGTCGCCCTGCGCGAACGGGTGCTGGCGAGCGGCGCGGACATCGGTCTCGCCTACGACGGCGACGCCGACCGGCTGGGGGCGCTGGACGAGCAGGGGAGGATCCTCTGGGGGGATCAGCTCCTCGCCCTCTTCGCGCGCCAGGTGCTCGCGCGCCGGCCGGGTTCGCCGATCCTCTTCGAGGTGAAGTGCTCGCGTGCCCTCATCGAGGACATCGAGGCCCATGGGGGCCGCCCGGTGATGGTCCCGACCGGCCACTCGATCATCAAGTCGCGGATGAAGGAGACGGGCTCGCCGCTGGCGGGCGAAATGTCGGGCCATATGTTCTTCGCCGACGACTGGTACGGGTTCGACGACGCGATCTACGCCTCGGGACGCCTCGCCCAGCTGGTGGCGTCTTCCCCCCGGCCGCTCTCGGCTCTCGCCGGCGAGCTGCCCCGCTACCACGCCACCCCCGAGATCCGCGTGGACTGCCCGGATTCGCTGAAGTTCGGCGTGGTGGACTCGGTCCGTGACCGCTATCGCGCCACCCACGAGGTGATCGATGTGGACGGGGCGCGGGTCAACTTCCCGGACGGGTGGGGCCTGGTGAGAGCGTCCAACACCCAGCCGGTGCTGGTGCTGCGCGCCGAGGGGACCACCCCGCAGGCCCGTGACGCGATCGAGGCCGATCTGCGGGCACGATTGCTGGAGCTGGGTGTGGGGGCAGCCGCTTCGGGATGAGCGCCGCCTCCCCTGGCGCGCGGCGGATCCGCCCGGCGCCCGGACGCATCCTGCCGGTCGCCTTCTACCGGCGGGACACCCTCGTCGTGGCCCGCGACCTCCTGGGCTGCATCCTGGCCCGGCGGGAAGTGGACGGCAGCTGGACCGGCGGGCGGATCGTGGAGACGGAGGCCTATCGCGGCGAGGACGACCCCGCCTGCCACGCAGCCGCGGGCCTGACCCCGCGCACCGAGGTCCTGTACGGGGCGCCGGGCCGAGCCTATGTCTACTTCACCTATGGGATGCATCACCTGCTGAATGTCGTCACGGAGCGCAGGGGATTCCCCGCCGCAGTGTTGATCCGCGCCCTCAACCCGCTGGCCGGGACTGAGCGCATGGCCTCGCGGCGGGGACGCAGCACCCCGCGCGAGCTGACAGGAGGTCCCTCCCGACTCTGCCAGGCGCTCGGCATCGACTTAGCCCTGAACCGCGCCTCGTTCCGAGGACCGTTGCTGACCCTGCGCAGCGACGGCCGGGCCGTGGAACGGGTCCGGGAAGGTCCCCGCGTGGGCATACGCCGCGGCACCGATCGGCCCTGGCGGTTCTGGATCGACGGGGATCCCTGCGTGAGCCGGCCTCTCCCCCCCGTCGTCGGGGTCTCGCCCCCGGGCCCGAGGAGGGTCGGAACCCTTGACAGAGGAGCAGAGCGGAGTTAGCGTCTTTGCGCTGCGATGCCATACCGACCCCCCCTTCAGGACCGAACGGCTGGAAACCCAGGCGCCTGAACCAAGCGGCTCACATCGTACAGAGGTCATTCCCATGAAGCTGTTGCGCGTCCTCCTCGTGGTCGCCGCGGCCGCGATTGTGTCGTGGCTTGCCTATGGATGTTCGGGGGTCACCCAGATCGACCCCTCGCAGATCGGTGAGTTCACCACGCTCACCGTCACCTACGGGGATCCGGGCGGGAGCCCCGATCCCTGCAACGACGTCCTTCCGCAGATCGACGGCCTCGCCGAGGATCGGGAGTGGGTGACTGCGGAGCCGATCTTCCTGCGCATGAGAAGCGCCGAGGGCGCCCTGGGCTCGGAGTACTATCTCGAGCTCCGTGCGATCTGGACCGACGAGACCCGGGTGGGCGGCGCGGACCGCATCTACTTCCTGGTCCGCTATCCCGACACCAACAACGACTACAAACCGGATCACCTCCTCTACGCGCGGATCGACCCCCTCACCGGAGAGATGGTCTCGAGCCCCATCGCGGACGACTCCGAGACCCCGGCCTGCGATGAGTGGCTGCTGGCGACCGAGCCCCCGGACAGCCTGCGCTGGATCCGCGTCAACGAGGGTGGCCGGGAGGATCAGATCCTCCTGCTCCTCACCGAGACCCAGGACGACGACCCCGAGCCGGCGCTGCCGCCTCTCACGCGGGAGCTCATGGCCGGACTCGGGCCGAAGGCGCCGGGCGGACCTATCGCGGTGACCGCACTCGACGGTCCGGCGGATGTCTGGCTCTGGCGGGCGGGGCGCACGAACATGCATCCGGTGGCCCAGTTCCCCATCTGGGAGGACATCGTCGCGGGCGTGCCGGACTTCCAGTACAGCCGGTTCCAGCAGACCACGGGGTTCTGTGAGGACTTCTGGGTCCAGTCCGGGTCCGCCGCGGCGGATGAGGGCCTGAGTCCCTATATTGCCAACTGGCGCGAGGGGAGTCCCGTGCCGCTGCGCCTCACCGAGTGTCCGCCCACGGGGCGCGACATCTCCGACGAGGAAATCAACGCACGGAACAAGGGAATCCCCACGGATCTCGGCCTCTGGTATCCGACCACCACGCGCTTCGAGTGCAAGAGCGTGCTTGCCTGTTCCCGGCTCGGCACTCCGCCTCTCTGGGGAAAGGGGCTCCAGGAGGGAGAGTTCGACGCGGTGCAGGGCTGGGGGCTCCGGCTCCCCACCGGCAGCGCCCGTGACGTGCGCGCGCGGGCGGCTTACACCGTGAACCAGGACAAGGGCTTCCCCGTGCGGGTGCTGGAAGTCATGCGGGATCTCAATACCGGCAACGGCGACGATCTCGTGATCAACCCGGACGGGACCCAGCTCTACCGCATGGTGATCGGGGTGCTGAACAACTCCGCGGGCGCGGGAAGCATCTCGACCGAGATCCGCCTGCAGTTCGAACCGCGCAAGCCGCGTATCGGCACGGCGCGCCGGTGCTAGGGAGGTCTGCAGTGATGAAGGCCATGTTCCATCGAACGCTCCTGTTCCTTCTCCTCGCAGGACTCTGGACGGGCGGCGCCTCGGCGCAGCTCCTCGTCAACGAGCGGATGTTCCTGCAGCCCACGCGGGTGGTGTTCGGCCCCGGGACCGTCCGGCTGGACGGTATGGGGGGATTCGAAGCCGCCGTTGCGGACGAGAACTACGAGATCGATGCCTACGACTTCAGCCGTAACCCGGCGGGCCTGGGCGACGACCGGGATTCCTGGTCGATCGACACGCGCTACGGCCACCAGGAGTTCGTCGAGCGCGACGCGGCCAGCAATCGCGACAATCTCCGCGTCAACGAGGGTTCTTTCCTGGTGGCGTACCACGCTCCCGGCAAGATGGGGCTGGGGGGACGCATCGATTACGCGGAAGCCCATGCCAGCGATGCGTCGTTGCAGGGCAACTCCTACGAGATCTCCGGCCTGGAACTGGTGGGGAGCCGGTACTTCTTTCCGCGTTTCTCGGCGGGGCTTCGGCTCTCGCTGACCAGCGAGGCCGAGGACACCTTCTCCCCCCGGGTCTACAACATCTCCCATGAGTCGACCCTCATCCATGCCGGCCTCGGCGGGACCTATCGCGTGATGCGCGGGGTCGTGGTGGGAGCCCGGGGCGAGATCGTCTCGAGCCAGATCGACGGCACCAGCCGGGGACCGTTCCACACCGACAGCTTCGACTGGAGCCGCCCGGGCGGGCTGGTCTCGGTCCACGGCTTCGTGGACCGGGGCCGGGTGCAGGCCGGCGTGGACTGGTCGCGCCAGGAGATCGAAGGAGAGGAATCGGTTGCGGTGAGCTGGTCGCAGAGGTTCGTGTACAACCCCACCGATGAGGTGGCTCGTTTCGACACCGACACCTTCACCGAGGACCGGACGGACGACGCCTTCCGCGCCCGCGTGCGGCTGATGGTGATCCCGAAGCTCCTGACCCTCTCCGGTGCCGTGATGAGCGCGAGGCAGGAGTTCACCGTGGTCGAGAACCCCAACATCATCGGCTCGAGGGCCGAGCAGGAGGTTGAGGCGGAGGGGACCGCGATCGTTCTGGGCGCCTCCACGACCCAACTCCGCTCCCGGCTGCTTCTCGCCGCGGAGGTCAAGGTAGCCAGTTCAGAGGTCACGGGGTTGGCCGGCGGGCCCATGGCGGAACTGGACGAGAAGGTCGTCCGTTTGGGGGGGGAGTACCTGGCGGGGGAGATCCTCGTGGGGCGCCTCGGGTTCGCCCGGACCCTGTCGACCGAGAAGACCGGGGAGACGCCCGAGGTGGAGGCGAGCGAACGGGACCTGAACCGCTCGACCCTGTCCACCGGCCTGGGCGTGGTGCCCTCGGGCGGGATCTGGCAGTTTGACCTGGCCTACGACCTGGATCTGCGCGCCGACACGGACAACGACCGATCCAGGTTTTCGGCTTATGTGAAGTATCTCTTCTAGGGGCTGGAGGGACGCGCAGGGGCCTTGACAAGGCTCAAGGGATTGCCTAGAGTACCGATAACAGGATCCAGGTATCCTCTCTCTCAGCCGCCGTCTGGTGCCGGCGGTCCTGCCTCACGAGAGATCTCGCTGCTCGGCCCGGGCCGGGGCCCGGGACGGTTCTATGCCGTCCCCCCCTACTCGGACGAGTCGCCCCGCGCCCTCCTCGGCGCCGGTTGACTCAAGCTCCCGTGTTGCTTATAGTTGCGCATCTTCGCAAGGAGCCCGAGCTTCTGGAGGTGATGCCTCGATGAAAGGAACCGACGCGGTCATGACAGTGCGTCCTCAAGGTCGCCTGATCCTGCTTCTCGCGGCCTGCCTGATCCTCTATGCTCAGGTGCGCGATGGCCGGGTTGCGCTGGCCTGGCTCAGCGCAGCGTGGGAACGACATCCCAGCCGATCGTTGGCGCTGGTAGGCATCACCGGCACCGATGGCAAGACCACCACGGCGACTCTGCTCTACAGCATG
>CAZWKH010000148.1:0-6705 GCA_964633885.1 uncultured bacterium
GTGGTCGCCCCGCTTCGCCGCCGCGGGGGCCCTGGTGGTGGACAACTCCAGCGCCTTCCGCGCCGAACCCGACTGCGCCATGGTCATCCCCGAGGTGAACGGGGAGGAGCTGGAGCGGCGCGTTTCCATCTTCGCGGTGCCCAACTGTTCGACCATCCAGATGGTGGTGGCCCTGGCTCCGCTCCACCGAGCCTGGGGCTTGCGCGCGGTCCGGGTGGCGACCTATCAATCGGCAAGCGGGGCGGGGGGGCGCGCCATGGCGGAGCTGGAGCGAGGTGCCCGTGCGGTTCTTTCGGGAGATGAGGAGGAGCCCGAGCTGTTTCCGCATCCCCTGGCCTTCAACCTCATCCCGCAGATCGGGAACTTCGACGCGGCGGGGGACACGGTGGAGGAACGGAAGATGCGCGACGAGACACGCCGGCTCCTCGGCCTGCCCGAGCTGCCGCTGAGTGCGACCTGCGTGCGGGTTCCCGTCCTGCGCGGGCACAGCGAGGCCGTCTGGGCCTCCTTCACCGAATCGCCCGAGCCCGAGGCGGCGCGGCGGCTCCTCGCCGAGTCGGGGGTGGTGGTGGAGGACGACGGAGCCCGGGGAATCTATCCCATGCCGCGGCGGGCGGCGGGATGCCGCGAGGTCTTCGCCGGCCGCATCCGCCGGGACGAGGCGGATCCCCTCGGGCTCACCCTCTGGGTCGTGGCCGACAACCTGCTCAAGGGGGCGGCCGGGAACGCCTTCGAGATCGCCGAGGCGCTGCTCGCCCGGGGGCGGGTGCGCGCGGGGGCGCCGGCATGAGCACCCCCTCGGTGATCGCCGTGATCGGAGGCGGGGGCCGCATGGGCCGCGAGGTCCTGGCCGCGCTGGTCGGGGCCCCGGAGCTGGGCCGGGTGGTGGCGGTGGATCCGGTGGAACCATCAGGGCCCCTGGCAGGCAATCCGCAATGTTACAAGTGTTTGGACGCGTTGCTTGAGACCGGTTCGAGAGGCCTGGCCATCGATGTGTCCCTGCCGGACGGCGCGGCGGACCGGATCCGGGCCCTGGCCGAGGCAGGTTGGCCCCTCGTGGAGGGAACGACCGGGCTGGATGCCGGCGCGGAGGCCGCGATCCTCTCTGCTTCGCGACGGATTCCTCTGGTACGGGCGCCCAACTTCAGCCCCGGGGTCGCCCTCTTGCGCCGCGCGGTGGCCGCCGTCCTGCGCGGGCAGGGGTCCGATTGGGAGGTCGCGGTGCTGGACCGCCATCACCGTGCCAAGAAGGACGCCCCCAGCGGCACGGCCAGGCTGCTCGGGGAGACCATTCGCGACGCGCTGGGCCGGGATCCGCAGATCGCGTCGTTCCGTCAGGGCGGGGTGGTCGGTGAGCATGTCGTACACATGGCCAGTTCGGAGGAGGAGCTCGTCTTCACCCATCGTGCCTTCTCGCGGGGCGCCTTCGCGCGAGGCGCGCTTCTCGCCGCGGCCTTCGCGAGGGAGGCCGCCCCGGGCCTCTACGCCATGGACGATGTGCTGGGTCTCTCGGGGTGAGCGCGCGCCGGCTCTCCGTCCTCGTCCTGGATGAAGAGCTTCCACACCCTCCGGATACCGGGAAGCGCATTCGCACCCTGAACCTTCTCACGCAGCTGGCGAAGGAGTTCCGCGTGGACCTCCTCACCCACGCCAACGGGTTCACCCCCGAGGCCTGCGCGGCCCTCGCCGAGCGGGGGATCGGGGCCCATGGGGCCGGGAGCCGGATCCCCCGGAAGGAGGGGCCGGCGTTCGCCCTTCGCCTCGCCGCCAACATCGTCTCTCCGCTGCCCTACTCCGCGACCTCCCACGACCGCCCCGGCTATCGAAACCGCCTGCGCGAGCTCACGCGGGAGGGCGCCTACGACCTGCTGCACTGCGAGTGGACTCCCTACGCCCGGTTGCGTGAGGGGCTGGCCCTGCCCTGGGTGGTGGCGGCCCACAACATCGAGTCCCAGGTCTGGCGCCGCCTCGCCCAGGCCGAGTCCTCCTTGCCGCGGCGTCTCTATGCCCGCGAGCAGGCCCGGAAGATGGAGCGGCTGGAGCGGCGGATCTTCGCCTCCGCGCCCTTCGCCACCGCGGTGAGCGAGGAGGACGCACGGCGTCTCGGCGCCTTCGGCTGCCGGCGCGTCGCCGTGGTCGAGAACGGCGTGGATCTGGACGCCTATGCCCCGGCCCCGGAGGCCCAGGCGGAGCCGCGGCGCCTGGTCTTCACCGGCTCTCTGGACTGGCGGGCGAACCAGGACGGGGTGCGCTGGTTCGCAGAGCATGTTCACTCCCATCTGCGCCGGGAGGGCGGCTACCACCTGGATGTGGTTGGACGCAGGCCCCCGGCAGGCTTCGGCGCGAGCCTTCCCCCGGAGATTGCCGTTCTGGCCGATGTCCCCGATGTGAAGCCGCACTTGGCCCGGGCGGCGGTAGTGGTGGTTCCGCTGCGCGTGGGGGGAGGAAGCCGGCTCAAGATTCTGGAGGCCTTTGCGCTGGGCAGGCCGGTGGTGTCCACGACCCTGGGTGCCGAGGGCCTGGCGGTGGAGGACGGCCGTCACATCCTCCTTGCCGACGACCCGGAGGCTTTCGCCCGCGCCGTCCTCTCGTTGTGGAGCGCGCCGGATCGCGCCCGCTCGCTGGCCGGGGAAGCCCGGTCGCTGGTGGATGCGCGCTACGGGTGGGATCGCATCGCGCAGGTCCAGGCGGCTCTCTGGCGCGAAGCAGCCTCGGGGGAGTTGTGCCGGTGAGGCGAGGCGAACCGGGCGGGGACCGGAGGCGGAGGCCCATCCGCGCCGGCTTCTTCATCGACGGTCTCGAGCCTGGGGGAGGCACGGAGAACCAGCTCATCTTCCTGCTCCATCGGCTGGATCGCAAGCGCGTCGCCCCCCGACTGGCCTGCCTGCGAGCAAGGGAACGGTCCCCGCGTCTGCCGGAAGATGTCGTTCCGGCCGTGCTGAACATCCCGGAGTTCCGCGGAACCGGCCTCTTGTCCGGTCTGCGCCGCGCGCGGGCCTGGATCCGTCGCGAACGGCTGGATGTCGTCCTGACCTTCTTCCGGGACGCGAACATCGTGGGCACCCTGGGGGGGCGCTGGGCGGGGATCCCGGTCATCACCACCCGCCGGAACATGGGCTTCATGCACACGCCGCGAGAGTTCCTGCTTCTTCGGTTCCTGAACCGCTTCGCCGTTCTGATTCTGGCCAACTCCGAGGCGGTGCGGGAGCGCACGATCCACCGGGAGAAGGCGCCCCCCGAGCGCGTCCGCGTCATCCTCAACGCGGTCGAGGCCGATCGGTTCCGTCCGGTGGACCCAGGGGACCGCGCGGCCCTGCGCGCGCGGCTCGGTCTTCCGGTGGACGGATTCCTCGTGGGCTGCGTCGCCAACCTCCGCCCGGTCAAGGGCCACCTCCGCCTCATCGAGGCCTTCGCCGCAGTCCAGGCGGATCTGCCCCGGGCCGGGCTCGTCCTCGTGGGCGAGGGGCCGCTGCAGGCGGCGCTCGCCCGGGAGGTGGAGGAACGGGGCCTGCGCGAGGCGGTCCACTTCCTGGGGCAGCGCGGCGATGTCCCGGATCTGCTGCCCGCCTTCGACCTCTGTGCCCTGGCTTCGGAGAGCGAGGGGCTGTCGAACGCGCTTCTCGAGGCCATGGCCTGCGGGCTCCCCGTGGTGGCCACGGCGGTGGGCGGGAACCCGGAGCTGCTGGAGGACGGGGCCCTGGGACGACTGGTCCCGCCCGGGGATCCCGTTGCGCTGGGGCGCGCGCTCCGCGAACTGCTCGCGGATCCCGCAGAGCGCTCCAGGCTCGGCGCCGCGGCCCGCGTCCGGGTGCTGGAGCGTCACGATCCGGAACGGGCCCTGGAGGCCTGGACCCGCGCGATCGAAGAGAGCGCCCGGGTCAGTGAGGGAGCTTGAGCAGGGCGCCCGCGCGCAGGCGATTCGGGTTGGCGATCCCGTTCAGCCGCTTGAGCACGGCCACGGTGGTGCCGAAGCGCGCCGCAATGCCCCCCAGGCTGTCCCCGCGGCGCACCCGGTAGGTCACCTGGGGCTCCGCCTGCGGGCGCTGGGTTTCAGGCAGGGAGGCGAAGAGTTCCGGGGCGCGGACTCCCAACGGAGCGGGCAGCTTGAGCGTGAAGCCCTTGGGCAGGTAGCGCTCGCCGCGGACGGCCGCCGCCGAGAGGGCCGGGTTCATGGACGCGAGATCCGCCGTGGACAGATCGAAGCTCCGGGCCAGCACCGGCGCGCGCACATAGGCGGGGAGGGTGAAGGTCGTGAAGTCGAGCGGCCTGTCCAGGGCCAGCTCCCCGGGTGAGCGCAGAAGAGAGTCCGCCGCCTGCATGGCGGCCAGGAACTCGGGATAGAAGTTGCGACCCGCGAAGCCGAAGAGCGGTCCCTTGTAGCGCTGGATGATCGCCGCCATGTCGCTTGCCCCGACCTCGCGCACGGCGTTCTTCATGCCGTCCACCCCATGGTTATAGGAGGTGATGGCCACGGGCCAGGAGCCCAGGTCGGCGTGGGCCGCGCGCAGATAGCGCGCCGCGGCCCGCGCGCTGGTGAAGGGGTCGAGCCGTTCGTCCACCACCTCGTTGACCAGCATGTAGCGGCGCGCCGTGGCGGACATGAACTGCCACATGCCCAGAGCGCCCACCGGCGACCTTGCGTTCCAGGTGTAGGAGGACTCCACATGGGGGAGGTGGATGAGTTCCTCCGGGACCCCCTCCTCGCGGAAGATGGCCCGGAAGGCCTCGGCGTAGCGCGCCTGCCGCGCCACCCCGGCCAGAAACCGTTCGCGGATGCCCTGCTGCGCGCGCAGCGACTCCGCGGCGCGACGGTACACCTCGGGGTCGCGGCTGCCGCCCCAGAGGAGGTGGTAGCGCAGCAGTCTTCCCTCGAGATGCGCGTAGTCCACGGTCGAGTCGGCCAGCTCGAGGAGAGCCCCGGCGATGGCCTCCTTCCAGGCCGCGCGCAGCTCTTCCCGTTGCCGCTCCCGCTGCCGGGTCCCGTCCTGGGGCGGCAGGCGGCGGATCTCGTAGATGCGGCCCAGATCCCTGGCGTCGTGGAACACGACCTGCTCCGCATCCCACCGCGCGAAGACATCCCGCCAGAAGGAGACGGCGGGAGCGAGGGAGGGGGGAAAGGGGAATGGCTCCTGCTCCGCGGGGAGCGCGGAGGCCGGGACCAGGAGGCCGGTCGCGAGCGCCAATGCGGGGAGAGCCATGCGCAGGGAGATCATCCTGAAGATGGTATCGGCGAAGACGGCTCCGACTCAACGATTCTCGCGCGGGGAGCGGCTCCGGTTGGCCGATCCCGCGCAGGAATGGTAAGCTTCAACGCTCATGTCGCCCTACCCACGGTTCATCCGGGCCCCCGAGGCCGTCCAGCGGGCGAGGGCGCGCGCGGCTCTCCTCGCTGCGGTTCTCGTCCTCGCGGTCGCCCCGGCGCCGCAGGCGCGGGCCGAGGACAGGGCCGAGCTCGAGCGCGTGGTCCTTTCGCATTACGACGCGGGCTTTCTTGGCCGTGCCCGCGCCTACCACATGCCGCGCTACGCCGTGTACTTCCTGCGCACTGCGGTGGTGCTGGGGGTGGCCTGGGCCCTGACGGCAGGCCCCCTGGGCCGCTGGTCGGAGGGAGCGCTGGGATGGGCCGGAGGCCATCGCTGGGCGGCGCGGGCCCTCCTTCTCACCCTGCTCCACCTGGGGGTGGCGCTCCTCTCCCTGCCTTTCACGATCTGGCGCTACCTCCACGCCCGGGCCTATGGACTCCGTCACGACGCCTGGGGAGAGTTCCTGGCCGACTGGGCAAAGGGGCTGGGGATCGGTTGGGTCCTGGTCCTGGTGGTGGGACTCCTGGTGCTGGCCTGCTTTGCCGCCTGGCCCCGGTGGGGATGGGCCCTGGCCACCGCGGCCGTGGGGGCCCTTGCCCTCCTCTACACGGCGGCTGCGCCCCTGGTGGTCGACCCCCTCTTCAACCGCTTCACGCGCATGGCCGATCGAGACATGGAGGAGCGGCTCCTCGATCTGGCCCGGGCGGGAGGCGTTCCCGCCCGGGAGGTGTGGGTGGCGGATGCCAGCCGCCGCAGCCGGACGGTGAACGCCTACTTCACGGGCCTCGGGTCCACGCGCCGGATCGTGGTCTACGACACCCTGGTCGGGAAGTTTCCTCCCGCGGAGACGGCCCTGGTGGTGGCCCATGAGGTGGGGCACTGGCGGCACCGGCACATCGCCCTGGGGCTCGCGCTCGGCATCGCCGGGGCCGGGCTCGGACTCTTCCTGGGCCAGGCCGTTCTGTCGCGCCTCGCGGACTCCGGGTGGCGCGGCCTCTCCGGACGCGGGGACCCGGTCCTGGTCCTGCCCGCCTACGCTCTCTACCTGACCCTCAGCCTTGCCGCGCTTCTGCCGTCCAACTGGATCTCGCGGCGCATGGAAGTGCAGGCCGACTGCGCGGCCCTGGAGCTCACGGGGGACCCGGAGACCTTCATCTCCACGGAGGTGCGTCTAGCCCGGGAGAACCTCTCCGATGTCCTGCCTCCGGCCTGGATCGAGACGCTGCTCTACACCCATCCCGCCAATGCGCGGCGGATCCTGCTCGCCGAGGCCGCGCGATGATCGCCGTCCGGGGACTCACCAAGCAGTACGCGCAGGTCGCTGCGCTCAAGGGGCTCGACTTCGAGGTGGCCGACGGCGAGATCGTGGGTTTTCTGGGTCCCAACGGCGCCGGGAAGACGA
>CAZWKH010000149.1:0-6677 GCA_964633885.1 uncultured bacterium
TTCTCCAGACCGGCCCCGGGTTCGTGACCGACACCTACACCTACCCCAACGAGCAGGAGCCGGCGACCCTCTGGTATCACGACCACGCTCTCGGCGTGACCCGCACGAATGTCTATGCGGGACTCGCGGGCTTCTACCTCCTCCGCGATCCGGGCGTTGAGCCGTCCAATCTCCCCGGTGGGCCCGACGACACCCCGCTCGACATGTACGGCAACTCCTACGAGCGCGAGGTCGTCATCCAGGACCGGATGTTCGACACCAACGGACAGCTCTACTTCCCGTCCCTGGGCGTCAATCCCCTCGTGCACCCCTTCTGGCTGCCCGAGTTCTTCGGGGATGTCGTTCTCGTCAACGGGAAGTCCTGGCCGTACCTGGAAGTCGAGCCCCGCCGCTACCGGTTCCGCTTCCTGAACGGATCCAACGCGCGGTTCTACGAGCTGCGTCTCACCGATCGCGCGACCAAGACGCCGGGACCTGCGTTCTGGCAGATCGGCAGCGACGGCGGCTTCCTCGACACGCCGGCCATGCTCAACGATCCCCTGGCGGCCAAATCGCCGCGCCTCATCATCGCGCCCGGCGAGCGCGCCGATGTGATCATCGACTTCTCCGCACACGCCGCGAGGAC
The DNA here is from genome assembly GCA_964633885.1 of uncultured bacterium. Lineage (GTDB taxonomy): Bacteria > Eisenbacteria > RBG-16-71-46 > JABDJR01 > JABDJR01 > CAVXKA01. The sequence goes on from CAZWKH010000149.1 coordinate 626, forward strand.
CTTCACCCTGGTGAACAGCGCGAAGTCCCCCTTCCCCAAGGGCGCCCCCGCGGATCCGCAGACGGTCGGCCAGATCATGCTGTTCCGCGTGGGGGCGACGGTGACCGGCGGCGCCGACCCCAGCCTCGACCCCGCCGTCACGACCTCCCTGCGGCCGGTGCCGATCGAGCGCCCGACCCCCGGGGCGATCACCCGTGCCCTGACGCTCAACGAGAAGATGGGGATGGGCGGTCCGCTCGAGGTGTTCGTGAACAACACGATGTGGGACATGGCGACCACCGAGAACTCCCAGGTGGGCGACACCGAGGTGTGGGAGGTCATCAACCTCACCGCGGATTCCCACCCCATTCACCTGCACCTGGTCCAGTTCCAGCTCCTCAACCGGCAGGCGTTCAACCTGAGCAAGTACATGAGCGTCTACGGCATGCCCATGGAAGGCATGGGGCCTCCGCTCCCCTACGACATCCCCTCCGCGGCGACCGGCTTCAAGCTGGGAGGCAATCCCGATGTCGCGCCCTTCCTGCAGGGGCCGGTCAAGCTGCCGGACCCCAACGAGACGGGCTGGAAGGACACCTTCCGCATGAACCCCGGCGAGGTGACCCGCGTCATCGTGCGCATCGCGCCCCAGGGCGCGCAGGCCATGGCCGGCGGGCCGGTGACGGCGGGGATGAACCTGTTCCCCTTCGATCCCGCCGCGGGCGTGGGCGTGGCCGATGACGGCTTCGGCTATCCCGGCGGACCCGGGTATGTGTGGCACTGCCACATCATCGACCATGAGGACAACGAGATGATGCGCCGGTTCGCGATCATCTCCACGCCTGCCCCGGGAGGACCCATGCCCATGACGGCCGCCGCGGCCGCCGCTCCGGCTCCGAGGACCATGCTCGAGCTCATGCCCGGCTTCCCGAACCCCGCGACGGATCGCGCCACCATCCGGTTCGCGTTGAACCAGGCGGCATCGGTGGACCTGCGGATCTTCGATGTGGCGGGGCGCGAGGTCCGGGCTCTCACGCAGGGCTCGCTCGACGCGGGGTCGCACTCGGTGGTCTGGAACGCCCGGGATGCGGCCGGCAAGGAGGTGCCCAGGGGCACCTATTTCTACCGCGTTCGGGCCGCGGGTGAGGTCAAGTCCGGCAAGCTGATGATTCTTCCCTAGTGGAAACGGCCGGCGGGGACGGCGGCACTGCCGCCGTCCCCCCACCGGTCTCCGTCGGTCCGGGCGGGAGGGTCATCCCGTGGGAGGGGCTAGTCCCCCACGATCCAGGTCCCGGTCTTCCCCGCCAGCGCGTCTTTGATCATCTCCGGTTTGGTGACGAGCCCCTTCCCCTTGGGATTGGCCTCCAGGAAGGCGATGACGGCCTCGATCTTGGGGCCCATGCTGCCGGAGAGGAAATGCCCCTCGGCGAGATACTTCTTGGCCTCGCCGAGCGTCATCGAATCCAGCCACTTCTGCTCGGGCTTGTTGAAGTGGATGGCCACCTTCTCCACCGCGGTCGAGATCAGGAACACATCTGCCTTGAGCTCCGCGGCCAGCAGGCTGCTCGCGCGATCCTTGTCGATGACCGCGTAGGTGCCCTTGAGCCGGCCTCTCTCGTCCGCGACGACCGGGATCCCGCCGCCCCCCACCGCGACCACGATGAAGCCCGCCTGGATGAGCTTCTTGACGGCGTCCAGTTCCACGATCTCGAGCGGCGCCGGCGAGGCGATCATGCGCCGCCAGCCGCGGCCGGCGTCCTCCTTCACGATCCAACCCTGCTTCTCGAAGACCTCGGCGTTCTCCTTCGTGGTGAACCCGCCGATCCCCTTGGTGGGGTTCTTGAACCCGGGGTCGTTGCCGTCCACGACCACCTGGGTCACCAGAGCCGCGACCTGCTTCGCGACCCCCCGCTGCTTGAACTCGTTGTGCAGGGCAAGGGAGATCATGTAGCCGATGGAGCCCTGGGTGTCCGCTCCGATCACATCCAGAGGCGTGGCGTGCACCTCCGGGTAGGCCAGCTCGTTCCGGCGCAGGATGAACCCGACCTGCGGACCGTTGCCGTGGGTGACCACCACCGTCCACCCCTGCTCGATCATGTCGGCGATGTGCCGGCAGGTCTCCTCCACCGCGTGCATCTGCGATCCGACATCTTCATGCTTCTTGTCGCTGATGAGAGAGTTGCCACCGATGGCGACGACCGCCACCCTTCCGCTCATGGATCCGCTCCTTACATCGTCAGCGCCATGACCGCCTTCTGGGCGTGCATGCGGTTCTCGGCCTCGTCGTACACCACCGACTGCGGGCCGTCCATCACGCCGTCGGTGACCTCGATGTTGCGATCCGCGGGGAGCGGATGCATGTAGATCGCGTCCGGCTTGGCCAGCTTCATCCGCCGCTCGTCGGTGATCCAGCTCGAGTACTTCTTGATGATCCGGGCGCCCTCTTCGGCGTCCGGCGTGTGCACCATCGCGCCCCAGGACTTGGCGTAGACGATGTCGGCGTCCTGGAACGCCTTGTCCATGTCGTCCATCACCTCGAAGCCCGCGCCGAACTGCTTCGCCTGCGCACGCGCCGCCTCCATGACCTCCGGCATCAGCTTGAACTCCGGAGGATGGGCCAGCACGACATCCATGCCGAAACGCGGCATCTGGAGGATGAGCGACTGCGGCACCGACATCGGCTTCTGGTAGGAAGCCGCGTACGCCCACGAGACCACCATCTTCTTCCGGCGCAGGTCGCGCCCCTTCTTCTCGATGATGGTCATGAGGTCGGCCAGGCACTGGAAGGGGTGGTAGATGTCGCACTGCATGTTGAGGACCGGCACGCGGGAGGCCTTGGCCACCGCGTTCAGGTAGCCGTTGCCCACCCCCCAGTCCACATGGCGGACGGCGATCCCGTCGTAGTAGCGGCCGAAGATCTCGCCGATCTCCTTCGGGGTGTCTCCGTGGGAGATCTGGGTCGACTTGCTCTCGATGAACGCCCCATGCCCGCCCAGCTGCGCCATCCCCGCCTCGAACGATCCGCGGGTCCGGGTGCTCGAGAAGAAGAAGAGCATCGCGAGCACCTTGTCGCGCAGATAGGCGTGCGGCTCGCCCAGCGCCCGCTTGCGCTTGAGGTCGAAGGCCACATCCATGACCGTCTCGACCTCTTCCTTCGTGAAATCCAGGTCGCCGATCAGGTCGCGGCCGTGCAGATAGGTTTGCATCACTCCGTGCCCCCCAGCACCAGCGCCAGAAGCGCCATGCGCATCACGACGCCGTAGAAGGCCTCCTGCCAGTAGCGGGACCAGCGGGTGATGTCCACATCCGGCGGGATCTCGTCCATGCGCGGCAGCGAGTGCAGCAGGATCGCGTCGGACTTGGCCTTGGTGGCCAGGAGGTCGCGGGTGATCCTGTAGTTGGCCGGGGTGAGCCCTACATCTTTCCCCGCGCGCTCGTCGCGCGACTTGGTGTAGTCGGGCTGCACCACCGGCTCGACCAGGATGACATCCGCGTCGGCGATGGCCTGCTCCACATGCTCCGCCTCCTTGAAGTTCAGGCTGTAGGGCTTCAGCTCCTCCTTGAACTCCTTGGTGAGCGACATCTCGGGCGGGGCCACGAAGGTGATCGGGCAATCGAACTGGGTCAGCGCGTGGGCCAGCGAATGCATGGTGCGCATGCGCATGTCGCCCACCGCGAGCCACTTCAGCCCGTCGATGCGGCCCTTCTCCTGGAGCACCGTGTACAGGTCGGTGAGGATCTGCGTGGGGTGCTCGCCCCAGCCGTCGCCGCCGTTGATGATGGGGACCGAGGACCACTTCGCGGCCTCGTGGGGCGCGCCCTGCTGGAAGTGGCGCATGACGATCACATCGCCGTAGAACTCGAGCATCTTCACCGTGTCCTTGATGGACTCCTGGTAGAAGTCGCCGGCTCGGGTCATCTTGGCGTCGGAGAATCCGGTCACATGCCCGCCCAGCCGGTGCATTGCCGCCTCGTGGGCCAACCGGGTCCGGGTGGACGGCTGGTAGAAGGCGGTCACCATCGTCTTCTCGCTGAGCATGTCGCTGTTGCGGCGGCTCCTGGCGATGGGCTCGAGGGTCTTTGCCGTCTCGAACACATGGAAGAACTCGTTCCGCTCAAAATCCTTGAGCGAGAGAATGTCGCGACCCATGAAACTCTTCACTGCCGTACCTCCTGGGATCTCGTTCCATAGTCGCCGCGCCGATGGCTGCGCATCGGGCGGCCTTGAAAAGCCGTCGCCGGGCGGCGCCCGGCCCCGATTCGGGGGCAAACGAGTCTATCAGTCCCGGAAAGTATTGCAAGCCAAGCCATTGGGCCGGGAGCCGCCCCGGCTGTGCTAGGCTCGCGGCATGAAACCGTTGCTGGGCCGCGCTTGGGTGCGGGGCTATGCCGCCTTGGCCCTGGCGGCATGGCTCTTCATCTGCGGCTGCGAGCGCAGGATCGACCGGGATCTCGTCGGGGTGGACCCGCCGGAAGATGAGAGCGCTCCGGCCGCCGTCACCGACCTCGCCGCCGTCCCGAGCGGAGCCAACGGCGTGACGCTCCTCTGGACCGCGCCCGGCGACGACGGCGGGGAGGGCCGGGCCCGGCGATACGACATCCGCTTCGCGACAGGATCCCAGGTCGCGTGGGCCGACATGACTCCGGTTCCCGTCGAGATCGAACCGTCTCCCGCCGGCGCGCGGGACTCGGTCGAGGTGACGGATCTGGTGCCGGCGACCTCCTACAGCTTCCGCATCGCCGCGGCGGACGAAGCCGGGAACTGGTCCGCCCCCTCCGAGGGCGCGTCGGCAAGGACCCACCCGGGTTGGGCTCCGCTCGGGGATCCCCCCGACGGAATCGTCTACGCCTTGCTCATCTGGGACGGGGACCTCGTCGCGGCCGGCGCCTTCACCGGCGCGGGCAAGACGGCGCTGCGCAACATCGCGCGGTGGGACGGCCATTCCTGGACGGCGCTCGGCGCGGGCCTGGACGGCGAAGTGCGCTGCCTTGCCGTGTATCGCGGCGACCTTGTCGCCGGCGGGCGTTTCGTGAAGGGCGCCGGCAGGGCGCAGACCCACGGCGTGGCCCGATGGAGCGGCGCCGCATGGGATCCGCTGGAAAGCGACGGGTTCGGCAACGACGGCCTGGTCCACGCCCTCGCCCCCTATGGGAACGATCTGGTCGCGGGCGGCCGGTTCACCCTCGCCGGCGGCGCGCCGGGCGACTATGTCGCGCGGTGGAACGGCGCTTCCTGGGGCGCGATGGGCTCGGGCACCGACGCCACCGTGCAGAGCCTCGCCGTTCACGGCCAGGACCTGATCGCGGGCGGGGCATTCCGAGCCGCCGGCGGCGTCCCGGCGGAGCGCGTCGCGCGGTGGGACGGCCGGAACTGGAGCGCGGCCGGCGCCGGCATGAACGGCCCGGTTCTCTCCCTGCGCAGCAACATGGGCGAGCTCTACGCGGGCGGCCTCTTCGATGTCGCCGACGGAGCGCGGTCCAGCGCAGCGGCGCAGTGGGACGGCATCGCCTGGCGGCCGCTCGGACAGGGCACCCCCACCGGCGTGCAGTGCCTGTGCGTGCACAAGGGCACCCTGGTCGCGGGAGGCACCTTCACCTCCGCGCCCTCGGCGCCCCCGGTCCAGGGCGCGGGCTGGTGGACCGGCAGCCGGTGGGAGAGCGTCGGCTCGGGGGTGGACGGGGCGGTGCACGCTCTGGCGAGCTACGACGGCAAGGTCGTGATCGCCGGCGAGTTCACCCTGACCGGCGGCGCCGTCATCGGCCATGTCGCGGTCTGGCTGGAGTAGCGGGGCGTCACTCCCAGCCGATCGTCCGCCCCCGGTTCTGCTCCTCGAGCCAGGCCATGAGCGGACGGTAGTAGTCCACCATGGCCCGGGTGGAGAGATCCTCGCCGGTGGCTTCCCGCAGGATCGTCCTCCAGTCGCGCGTGGCGCCGTGGCGCTGCATACCCAGGAGGAACTCGCCGACCTCCGGACGGCTCGCGTAATTGCATCTGCGCGGGTCCTCGTGGAGGATCTCCCGCGCGATGTGGTCGTGGATCTGATACTGGATCACCGTGGCCAGGGCGTAGGAGAAG
>CAZWKH010000150.1:0-6622 GCA_964633885.1 uncultured bacterium
TGCGCGAGCGGCTCGATGACCTCGAGGTGCTCGTGGCGGAGATCGCCGAACACCCTCGCGTCGCCGCCATCAAGGAAGCCTCGGGTTCCCTCGATCAGGTCACCGAGATCCTGGCCCGCGGCGGGATCACCGTGCTCTCGGGCGACGACTCCCTGACCCTTCCCATGTTGGCGGTGGGAGCGGAGGGGGTGGTGTCTGTGGCCGGGCATCTGGTGGGCGGCGTACTGCGCCGCATGGTGGAGGACTTCGAGGCTGGGCGGGTGTCCGAGGCGGCGGAGACGCATCGCCGCATCTTCCCGCTCATTCAGGCGCTGTTCCGCGAGAGCAACCCAGCCCCGGTCAAGGCCGCCCTGGCGCTCATGGGAGTGATCCGCGAGGAGCTGCGGCTCCCCCTGGTCCCGGTGGGGGAGGGAACGCGCGACCTGCTGGCTCGGGAGCTCTCCGCCCTGGGGCTCATCGCGCCCCGGACCTGAGCGGTCAGGACTTGGCTTGCTTCGAGGCCTTCGCGGTGCGGGCCTTGAGCCGGCTCGCGCGGGCCTTGGGGATGACGCCCTTGCGCACGGCCACATCCAGCTCCCTGTAGGTGGACGGCAGCTCGCTCTGGGCGGCCGCGCCCTCGAGCCCGCGCTGCTTCTTCAACTGCTTGCGGACATTCGACTTCACCGCCAGGTTGCGCTGGCGGGACTGCTCGTTCGTCTTGAGTCTCTTCTCGGCCGACTTGTGATGCGGCATGGGGTCCTCCCTCGGCGTACGGGCCCGCCGAGGCCCGGGGCGGGTCGGCTAGGCGAAATGAGCGCTGCAATTTAGCAGGCCGGGCGCCGCCCTGTCAATCGGGCACTTCGCCTACAGTCCGATCTCCCAGGGGCCGATACCATATGGAGACCCCCCGGTCCCCTTTCGGGCCCGGGAACGCCATGGGAGCCTATGGAGTCCGATACCCCCGGGCCCGGGGCCCGCGCCCGGAACCAGACCAGACCGGCGGAGATCCATACCCAGGACCCGCAGGAAGAGCTGATCCGGCTCCTCGAGGAGCTGCGGCAGAACCTCGCCTGCGACGCCGCGTGGATCTCCCTCTTCGACGAGGACCCGATGCTTCAGCAGGCGCGGGTTCTCGTGGCGGCTGGGGATTCCCTGCGCCCGGACGATCCGGCGGCTGATCCCGAATCGCTCATCGCCTCCTCGGCAGTCTACCCCCTCGAGGTGCACGGAAAGACGGTCGCGCACCTTCACCTCGCCTCGCGGCAACCCGACGCCCTCGACCCGGCCTCCCTCCAGAGCGCGGCCGCGAGCCTTGGCATGCTCGCGGTTCTGGTCCAGCACGCGCTCCTCCTGGGATGGCACCAGAGGCAGTCCCGATACCTGGGCATGGCGCGGGAGCTCATCAAGGACCTTGGCGCCTGTGGCCGCCTGCGGGAATGCGCCGAGCATTTCACCCGGCGCATGGCCGAGTTCCTGGAGCTGGATCGGGCGATCCTCCATGTGGCCAACGCCGAGGGAACCTGGTTCACCTGCGAGGCGGCCCACGACCGCGCGGAGGGGCATGTCGACGGGAAGGGCCTCCTCCCCGGGTTCCGCATCGACGACACCGCCTGCCTGCGGCCTCTCCTCTCGGGCCAGATCGTGGAGGGCATGAGGGGAGGTCCAGGGCACACGCCCTGCGCGCCGCTCTGCGAGAAGCTTCGCCTCCTGGAGGGCGAGACGGCGGAGGCGGTGCCGCTGGTGCAGGGCAGCAAGCTGGTCGGCATCCTCTTCGCGGTGCGCCGCGGATTCTGCCCGATCTTCGCCGCGGAGGAGCGGGAGCCGATCTGCCTCCTCGCCCGCCAGATCGCCCCCATCCTGCACAGCCACCAGGTGGTGGAACGGCACGAGCGCGGGGCGCACAACTTTGCCGAGCTGCTCGACATGAGCCACGCGGTCTCCTCGACCAGCGATCTCACGAAGATCCCCGACGTCATTGCACACCGGGCGCGGGCGCTCTGCGAGGCCGACGAGGCGACGATCTTCCTGCTCGAACCGGACGGGCAGACCCTCAAGCCCGTGGTCTGTCTGAGCGAGTGGGCGGAGCAGATGCTCAAGGCCCGCATCCGGATCGGCGAGGGACTCACGGGGACCGTCGCCGCCAGCCGGCGCGCGGAAGTGATCAGTCACGCGGAGATGGACCCCCGCACCATCCAGATCCCCGGCACCCCCCTCGAGCCGGAGGCGCTGCTCGCCGCGCCGCTCATCTGCGCGGACCGGCTCCTCGGCGTGCTGACCCTTCACAAGCTGGAGGGCCGGCTCTTCCGGCCCATGGACCTCGAGACGATCGAGATCTTCGCCAGCCAGGCGGCCATCGCCCTCGAGAACGCCCGACTCATCGCGAGGGTTCGCGAGGAGCGGTCGCGTCTCGTCACCATGCTCCGTCAGATGGAGGAGGGGGTGGTGTTCGTAGACAAGGACGGGAGGGTGCTCCTCGTCAACGACGCCGCCGGCCGCATGCTGGGCCCCACGGAGCGCGAGTACATCGGCGTCAGCGCGATCGACCTCCTGGACCGGCCCGACTTCACGGTGGTGCGGGCGGCGCTGGAGAGAATGCGCCACGAGGAGGAGCGCAACGTCACCCAGGAGTACGCGGTACGGGGGCGGACCTACCTCTGCTCGATCACCGCGGTGCGCACCGACGAGACCGTCCAGGGCGAGGGCGAGGTGATCCTCTTCAAGGACATCACCGAGCTCAAGGAGATCGAGAACCAGCTCCTGCAGTCCAGCAAGATGTCCGCGGTGGGGCAGCTCGCGGCCGGTGTGGCCCACGAGTTCAACAACCTGATGGCCTCCGTCTACGGCTACGCGCAGTTCATGAAGCAGCACCCGGAAAACACCGCGGTCGTGCAAAAGGGGGTCGACGTCATCCTGCGCTCTTCGGAGCGGGCCCGCGATCTCACCACCAGCCTCCTCACCTTCAGCCGCCGCCGGCCCGGCCGGCGCGAGCCGGTGGATGTGAACCAGATCCTCACCGACACCCTGCTTCTTCTGCACCGCCAGATGGAGAAGTCGGGAGTACGCGTGGAACGCGAGGTCGGCCGCGTGCCCCTCACCGTGGCGGATCCGGGCAAGGTCCAGGAGGTCTTCCTGAACCTGCTCGTGAACGCCCAGCAGGCCATGGCGGATGGGGGACACCTCCGGGTCACGAGCCGCGTCGAGGGGGCGAACATCGAGGTGCGGGTCGAGGACGACGGCCCCGGCATCCCGCCCGAACACCTCGGCCGCATCTTCGAGCCCTTCTTCACCACCAAGGGCTCGCTGAGCGGCGTGAAACAGCCGGGCACGGGGCTGGGGCTCTCCACTGCGTACAACCACATGCGCGAGCACGGCGGGAGCATCCGCGTGGCCAGCGCACCCGGCGAGGGGGCCTGCTTCGTGGTCCAGCTCCCGATCCGGACCATTCACGAGAAGCGCGAAGAAGTCCTCGGCCCGGCGCCCCCGCGCAGCCTGGACGTGAGCGGCCGGGTGCTCATCGTCGAGGAGGATCCCACCCTCAGCGGGCTGATGGCGGAGATCCTGGGCGGACTGGGGCACGAGGTGGAGGTCGCCTCCGAGGGGAGCCGCATGCTGCCGCAGGTGGAAACGTCCCCGCCGGATCTCCTTATCCTCAATGCCGCCATCCTCGCCGCCGCGGACGCAGAGCTCCTGCCGACGCTGCGCGCCCGCGCTCCGCAGCTTCCCATCCTCCTGGTCACGAACCGGGAGGCGACGCAGGTGGTGGAGTCGGGCGGCGACCCCTGGCTCTTCCGGCTCAACAAGCCCTTCCGCAACCGCGATCTTGTCGCCCTCGTCTCGCGGATCCTCGCCCAGAGCCTGCGCCGCGCGGGCTGAAGCTCCTAGGACCGGCCGAACTCTTCCGGTATACTCTTTCGTCACCTTTCCGGGCCGACCCCTGGCCCGGAAGACCGGGGGAATACCGGCCCTATGCCCGACCTGTCCCACAAGCTGGCCCATCTGCCCCGCCGCGCCGGGGTCTACCTGTTCAAGGACCGGCAGGGCCGGGTGCTCTATGTCGGCAAGGCCAAGCGCCTCGACCACCGGGTGCGGTCCTATTTCGCGGCCGGAGGCATGGACCACCCCAAGCAGGCCGCCTTCGTGCCGCGCGTGGCCGACCTGGAGACCATCGCGACCGACTCCGACATGGAGGCCCTCCTCCTGGAGATGACCCTCATCAAGGAGAAGCGCCCTCCGTACAACATCCGCCTCAAGGACGACAAGCGCTTCCCCTTCCTCAAGATCACCCTCGCAGAGGAATTCCCCAAGGCCCTTATCACCCGGCGCACCCCGCGCGACGGATCGCGCTACTTCGGTCCCTACACGGACGCCGGCGCCCTGCGCCGGACCGTGAAGACCATGCGTGCGCTGTTCCCGATCCGCTCCTGCATGGGAGCCAGACCGGGGCGGGGGCCCCGCTACCGTGAGTGCCTCGACTACCACCTCCACCGCTGCGGCGCGCCCTGCATCGGCAGGATCGAGGAGTCGGAGTACCGCGCGACGGTGGACCGCCTGATCCTCTTCCTGTCCGGGCGGGGCGAAGAGGTCCTCTCCGCCCTGCGGCGGGACATGGACGAGGCGGCGGAGCGTCTCGAGTTTGAGCGGGCAGGAAAGCTGCGCGACCGCATCCGCGGCGTGGAGCGGCTCATGCGTCGGCAGAAGATGCTGGATACCCAGGATCGGGACCTGGATGTGTTCGCGGTGGCGCGGGACGAGGACACGGCCTTCGGCGTGGTCCTCCAGGTGCGCGGCGGAACGGTTCTGGGAAAGGAACAGCGCGGCCTGCGGGGCACCGGCGGATCGAGCGACGGCGAGGTGATGGCGGCCTTCCTTGCCCAGTACTACCGTGACCGCGACGCCACGCCGGCGGAGGTGCTCTCCCGGGTGGAGCCCGCCGAGAAGGATCTCCTCGAACGCTGGCTGAGCGACCGGGCGCGGCGCGCCGTCGCGATCCGCGTCCCGCAGCGGGGACGCTTTGCCGGACTGGCGCGGCTGGCCGAGGAAAATGCCCGGCTCGACCTGGAGATCGCCCGGGGCGGCGGCGCACGCGGCGGGCTCGATCCCGCGGTCTACGCCCTGCAGAAGGCCCTGGGGCTCGCCGCGCCCCCCGTGCATGTGGAGGCTTTCGACATCTCCAACATCCAGGGGGCGTACCCGGTGGCCTCGCTGGTGGTCTTCCGCAATGGGAAGCCGCTCAAGTCGGCCTACCGCCGCCTCAAGATGAGGCATCCCGAAGGCCCCGACGACTTCGCGATGATGGCCGAGGCGGTGGGCCGGCGCGCCGCCCGCATCACCGCAGGCGAATTCCCGGTTCCGGACCTCCTGCTCGTCGACGGGGGCATCGGACAGGTCCGCGCCGCCCTCTCCGCGCTGGATCAGGAGGGACTCGCCGGGGTGCCGGTGATCGGCCTCGCCAAGCGCGACGAGGAGATCGTCCAGCCGGGCCGGCCGGCTCCCCTCAGACTGCCGCGCAGCGACGAAGGGCTAAGGCTTCTCATGCGGCTGCGCGACGAGGCTCATCGCTTCGCAGTGGGGTACCACCGCCTGCGTCGCGGCCGGGGCGCCCTGGTCTCGCGGCTGGACGGGATCCCGGGGATCGGTGCCCGCCGCCGCGCCCTCCTCCTCGCCGCCTTCGGGAGCGCCGACGGAGTGGGGGAGGCATCGGTCGAAGATCTGGCCGGCGTGCCCGGCATCGGCCCCCGGGTGGCCCGGGTGGTGCACGACGCCCTGCAGGACAGGAGGAGCGACTCCGATGCCGCGTGAACGCGCCCGCGCGCCTCTCGCGGAGCCGGAGGCCGCGCCCATCCTCGCCCGCGCTCTCGAGGAGGCCCGCGAGGACTACCTGAGCTACTTGCGCTACGAGCGCCGCCTATCCGAGCGCAGCGTGGACGCCTATGCCGGTGATCTCCTGGCCTACATGACCTGGCTGGAAGCCCACGGCCGGGTCTCCGTCTTCGAAGTCGGCCGTGATGAGGTGGAACAGTACCTCGGCGAGGAGGGGGAACGCGGGCTCTCCGGCCGCACCCTCTCGCGACGCCTTTCCTGCCTGCGGGGATTCCACGCCTATCTGCAGCGACGTCGCAGGGCAGGCGGGGACCCCACCGACGGGCTCGAAGCGCCCCGGCGGGGGCGCCGCCTGCCGCGGGTGCTGACCGTGGAGGAAGCGCTGCGGCTCCTGGAAGCCCCTCAGGGGGACGCCCCCCTCGCCCAGCGCGATCGCGCGCTGCTGGAGCTCATGTACGGATCCGGCCTGCGCGTCTCCGAGGCTCTGGCCCTCACGCCGGAGGGACTCCGGCTGGAGGAGGGCTTCCTGCGCGTGGTGGGGAAGGGAGACAAGGAGCGTGCGGTGCCGCTGACCGGGCCCGCCGTGGCCGCGCTGCGCCGCTACCTGGCCGGCGGCCGCGTCGAGCTGGTACGGCGCAGCGACCCGGGGGTGATCTTCGTCAACGCGCGGGGCGGCGGATTGAGCCGCATGGGGCTCTGGAAGATCCTGCGCTCCCACGCCCGCGCGGCGGGAATCGCGGGCGACCTGCACCCGCACATGCTGCGGCATTCCTTCGCCACCCACCTGCTGGACGCCGGGGCCGACCTGCGGGTGGTGCAGGAG
>CAZWKH010000151.1:0-6597 GCA_964633885.1 uncultured bacterium
GATGCCGCGGAGGATGCCCTTCAACACCTTGCCGGGACCGGCCTCCAGGAACGGCCCGCCCGGATCCTGGATGAGGAGGCGCATGGAGGCCTCCCAGCGCACCGGATTCAGGAGCTGGCGCGCCAGCGATTCCCGAATCGCCTCCGGCTCGCGCACCACGGAGGCCGAGGCGTTGGCCACCACCGGGAAAGCCGCCGGGGCGATGGGGACCCCGGCCAGGGCCTCGCGCAGCCCCTCGTAGGCGTACTCCATGAGCGGCGAGTGGAAGGCGCCGCTGACATTGAGCGGGATGACCCGCTTGGCGCCCGCAGCCTTGGCCCGCTCCATCGCGGCGTCCACTCCTGCCGGCTCGCCGGAAATGACGACCTGACCGGGGGAGTTGAGGTTCGCCGCGCGGACGATGCCCTCGGTGACCTCCTCGCAGAGCGCCTCCACCTGGGCACCCTCCAGGCCGAGGATCGCGGCCATGGTGCCGGGGCGGCGCAGTCCCGCCTCGTACATGAGCTCGCCCCGACGGCGGACGAGGCGGACCGCGGCGGCGAAAGTCAGGGATCCCGCCGCCACATAGGCCGAGTACTCGCCCAGCGAGTGCCCTGCCGCGGCCTTGGGGCGCAGCCCGCGGGCCTCCACTTCGCGCAGCACGGCCACCGAATGGGTCAGGATGGCGGGCTGGGTGTTGCGGGTCTGGATCAGCTCGGACTCGGGGCCCTCGAAGGACAGCGCCGCAAGGTCGAAACCGAGGACCTCGTTCGCCTCCTCGTACACCCTGCGGGCGGGGACCGAGGCCGCGAAGAGCACCTTGCCCATGCCCACGAACTGCGAGCCCTGACCGGGGAAGAGGAAGACCGCGGGGTTCACGCCCTGGGCTCCCAGCGAATGACCGCAGCACCCCAGGTGAGGCCGGCGCCGAAGGCCACCATGCCCAGCAGGTGTTTCTCCCCCGCCCGCCCGCTGCGCACAGCCTCGTCGAGCGCGATCGGGATCGAGGAGGCTGAGGTGTTCCCGAGCCGGTCGATGGTGATCATGACCTTCTCGGGGGGAAGCTCCAACCGCTTGGTGGTGGCGTCCATGATCCGGATGTTGGCCTGGTGCGGGATGAAGAGGTCCAGATCGCTCACCTTGCAGCCGGCTTGCTCCACCGCGCGGCGCGCGATGGATTCCATGCCCCGCACCGCGATCTTGAACACCTCGTTCCCTTCCATCTTCATGTAGTGCAGGCGCTGGTCGACCGTCTCGTGCGTCGCGGGATGGCGCGAGCCGCCGCCCGGCATGTAGAGAAGGTCCCCCTCGTCGCCGTCGGAGCCGATGGCCACGGAGAGGATGCCCTTGCCGGGCTCCGGGGAGCCCTCGATGCACACCGCGCCGGCGCCGTCGCCGAAGAGCACGCAGGTGGAGCGATCCTGGTAATCGGTGATCCGGCTCAGGGTCTCCACCGCCACCAGGAGGACGCGGCGCGACTGGCCGCAGAGCACCAGCGCCTTGGCCAGGTTGAGCCCGTAGATGAATCCGGTGCAGGCGGCGCTGATGTCGAAAGCGGCCGCGTTCACCGCCCGCAGCTTTCCCTGCAGGACGCACCCGCAGGAGGGGAAGAGGTAATCGGGGGTGACGGTGGCCACGATGATGGTGTCGAGATCCTCGGCGGTCCAACCCGCCGCCTCGAGGGCCCGTGTCGCGGCCTGGAAGGCCAGATCGCTGGACGCCATTTCGGGATCCGCGATGTGGCGCTCACGGATCCCCGTGCGGGCGACGATCCACTCGTCCGAGGTGTCCACCATGCGCTCGAAATCCGCGTTCGTCAGCACGCGCGGCGGGTTGAAGGAGCCCGTCCCGCGGATGACCGCGCTCTTAAGTTGTGGCAACCTTGCCTCCGTTGACCCGCTCGAGTTCCGTGCGGATCACGCCGTTGATGTCCTGCCGGACGAGATCGGCCGCATGCCGGATCCCGTTCATCGCCGCCTTGGCGTTGGATCGGCCATGTCCGATGAAAACGACGCCGTTCACGCCGAGGAGCGGTGCCCCACCGACCTCGGTATAGTCCAGACGGCGCTTGAACCGGCGCAGCGAGGGCTTCAGCAGGTACGCGCCGATCTTGGCCAGCAGGTGCTCCCCGATCTCGCGCCGCACGCCCTGGGCGGCCCAGTCCACCACGCTCTCGGTGAACTTCAGGATCACATTCCCGGTGAACCCGTCGGTGACCACAACGTCCGCCACACCGTTCAGGATGTCCCTGCCCTCCACATTGCCCACGAAGTTCAGGCCGCTCCCCGCGAGGAGATGGTGGGCCTCCTGAGCGAGCTCCGTCCCCTTGCTCGGCTCCTCCCCGATGTTGAGGAGTCCCACACGCGGCCGCTCGATGCGCAGCATGAGCCGCGCGTAGACCTCGCCCAGTACCGCGAACTGAAGCAGGTTGACCGGCTTGCAGTCGGCCGTCGCCCCGACATCCAGGATCACGCTCCAGGGCACCTCACCGCGGCTCGGGATCGGCGCCGCCAGCGCCGGGCGGACGACGCCGGACAGGCGCCCGAGGTTCAGCATGCCCGCGGTCACCATGGCCCCTGTGTTCCCGGCCGTGAACACACCCCCGGCACTCCCGTCCCGCACCAGGCGGGTAGCGACGGCGAGCGAGGAATCGCGCTTCTTGCGGAAGGAGTCGGCGCCCGCCTCCTCCATGCTCACCCGTTGCTGGGCATGCACGATCTCGAAATCTGCCTCCGGGGCACCGAGCCGGCGCAGCTCGGCCCGGATCGCATCCGCGTCCCCGACCAGGATCAGCCGGGCGATCTCCCCCGACTGCCGGATCAGGTTCACAGCGCCCTCGACGATGTTCGCGGGTGCGAAGTCGCCCCCCATCGCGTCGATCGCGATGCGCGGCAGGGCCGAGGGACGCTCAGCGGCGGAAGTCATGTCGGCCTGGAGTTGCGGGCCAGGTCCTAGGCGGATTCCGGCGTCGTGACTTCTCGACCGGCGTAGTAACCGCAGCTGGGGCAGATGCGGTGGGGGCGCTTGGGCTGGCCGCAGTGGGAGCATGAGGTCAGGGAGACCTTGGTCAGCTTCCAGTGCGTACGCCGCTTGGCCGTACGCGTCCGGGAATGCCGCCGCTTAGGAAGAGCCACTTCAAAACCTCCTGTGAAACGACTGGATTCGGGAACGGGACCCGGGCCCGCCGGGAGACGGGGCCGGCGAAACCGGCGGCGCCGGCTAGGACGGCTTGCCCTTCAGATCCTTCAACGCCTCCCACCGGGCATCCCCCTTGGGAGGAGCACAAGAGCAGGTCCCGACATTCAGGTCCTGCCCGCACAGCGGGCAGAGGCCCCGGCAATCGGGCCTGCACACCAGGACGACGGGCACTTCGAGGATGATCGCCTCCCGGAGCAACCCCGTCAGGTCCAATTCAAGCCCGTCATGATAGAGGACGGACCCCTCCTCTTCCAGCGCCGCTTCGTCCCGGGGCTCGTCGCTCCCGCGGCGGTCGGCCAGGACGAGGATCTCCGACTCCAACCGGAAGACGAAGGGGGCCAGGCAGCGGGCGCATTCCGCCCCCCCGTCCACCTGGAGCTGCCCCCGCAGCGTGACCTGCTCCCCCCGCCGGTCGGCGTCCAGCTCCACGCGGACCGGTCCCTGGGCGGAGAACCAGCCGCCCAGATCGAGCGGCTCCACCGAAAGGTCCCGGACGATCTCGCTATGCCCTTGCGGCAGGTCCGCCAGCGAAATTCTCATGGCCTCGGTATCCAGCGGCGCCCCGCGGCGCCCGGCTAGAGGGTCTCCCCGGGAAAGAAGAACGGGATCTCGATACGGGCGGACTCCGGGGAATCGGACCCGTGGACGGAGTTGGCCTGGATGTCCAGGGCGAACTCGGCCCGGATGGTCCCGGGCGCCGCCTGGGCGGGGTTGGTGGCCCCCATGAGCTCACGCAGCCGCGGGATCGCATTCTCTCCCTCCAGGAGAACGGGAACGCAAGGGCCCGAGGACATGTAGGCGACCAGGGCGTCCAGGAACGGCTTCCCCTCGTGCACGGCGTAGAACCGCCGCGCCCGATCGGGCGTGAGCCGGACCATCTCCAGGCGCCGGATCTTGAAGCCCGCGCCTTCCACCTTGGCCAGAATCCTGCCCACGAGGTCGCGCGCGACCGCGTCCGGCTTCACGATGAGCAGCGTCTTGTTCACTCGGATCCTCCCCGGCCGCGGCGTCCCGCCGCGTCCGCCGGTGCTTCAGTGAACGGGGCCGCCGGCACCGCCGGCGGTGGTTGGCTTGGCCTTGACGACGCCGACGAAGGGCGCGAGCCCCGCACCGACGGCCCCGATCGTGATGGCGCTAGCCCCGCCCGAGAGCACGGGCGACCAGCGCCGGAATCTCCGAGGGGATCTTGGCGACCGGCACACCCGCCTCCCCCAGGGCCGCGATCTTCTCCTGGGCGGTGCCTCCGCCTCCGGAGATGATGGCGCCCGCGTGACCCATGCGCTTCCCGGGAGGCGCGGTCTGTCCGGCGATGAACCCCACCACCGGCTTGGTCATCGAGCTCTTGATGAAGCGCGCCGCGTCCTGCTCGTCGGTGCCGCCGATCTCGCCGATCAGCACCACCGCCTTGGTCTCTGCGTCGGCCTCGAAGAGGCGCAGGCAATCCAGGAAGTTGGTGCCGATGATCGGGTCGCCGCCGATCCCAATGCAGGTGCTCTGCCCGATCCCTGCCCGGGTCAGGTGATCCACGACCTGGTAGGTGAGGGTCCCGCTGCGCGAGACCACGCCTACCGGACCCGGCTGATGGATGCTGCCGGGCAGAATGCCCACCTTCGACTTGCCGGGCGAGATGAGCCCAGGGCAGTTGGGGCCGATGAGCCGGGAGCCGGAGCGCTCCACATGCGCGTACAGCTCCACCATGTCGTTGACCGGAACGCCCTCGGTGATGCAGACCACCAGCTTCACTCCGGCGTCCACCGCCTCGTAGACGGCGTCCACCGAGTAGCCGGCAGGGACGTAGATGACGGAAGTGTCCCCGCCGGTGGCCGCCCGGGCCGCGGCAACGGAGTCGAACACGGGCACCCCGTGCATCGTTTCCCCACCCTTGCCCGGCGTCACGCCCGCCACCACCTTGGTTCCGTACTCGATCATCCCCTGGGTGTGGAACGCGCCGTCGCGGCCGGTGATGCCCTGGACGATGACCTTCGTGCTCTGATCGATGAGAATGCTCATGAGTTCCCCCTACCCGCGCGCCGCGCCGGCCGCCCGCGCGAGCGCCGTCTTCACCGCCTCGTCCATGGTCGCCGCCGGCTCCAGGCTCTTCGCCTTGGCCAGAATCTCCCGCGCCAGTTCCTCGTTGGTGCCGGTCAGACGCACCACGACCGGGACCCGGACCGTGAGGTTGTCGAGAGCGGCCACGATCCCCTTCGCCACATCGTCGCAGCGGGTGATGCCGCCGAAGATGTTGAAGAGGATGGCCTTCACGTTCTTGTCGTCGAGGATGATCCGCATGGCGGTGGTCACCTTCTCCGGATTCGAGCTCCCGCCGATGTCCAGGAAGTTGGCCGGCTCGCCGCCGTAATGCTTGATCAGGTCCATAGTGGCCATGGCCAGCCCGGCCCCGTTCACGACGCAGCCGATGTTCCCCTCCAGGGGCACATGGGAAAGCCCCATCTCGCGGGCCGCCTTGGCGTGCTCGCTCTCCTCATCGCGGTAGGCTTCGATGCGCGGCTGGCGTTCCAGCGCGTTGTCGTCCACCGACATCTTCGCGTCCAGCGCGATCACCTTCCCCTCCGGGGTAACGATGAGCGGATTGATCTCGACCAGCGTCGCGTCGGTGGCCCAGAACACCTCCACCAGCCGCTCCAGGACGCGGGCGATCTGCAGGGCGACGCGCTTGGCCGGCTCGATGCGGAACGCCACCTCCCGCGCCTGGTAGGCGCGGAAGGATCCGGGACGATCCAGGTGGTAGCGGTGGATCTTCTCGGGCGTTTCCCGGGCCACCTCCTCGATGTCGATGCCGCCGGCCGCGCTGGCGATGATCGTGGGCTTCTTGGCCGCGCGGTCCATGGTCACGCCGAGGTAGAACTCCTTGGTGATGTCCGCTGCCGGAACCACCAGCACCTTCTTCACGGGGATGCCCTTGATGGTAAGGGCGAGGATCGCCTTGGCCTTCTCCCGCGCCTCCTCGGGATTCGCGGCCAGCTTCACGCCGCCGGCCTTCCCGCGCCCCCCGGCGTGGACCTGGGCCTTCACCACCACCTTGCCGCCCATCTCGCGGGCGATGGCCGCCGCCTCGTCGGACGTGCGCGCCACCTTGCCGGGCACGATCGGAATGCCGTAGCCCGCGAACACTTCCTTCGCCTGATACTCGTGTATGTTCACTTCTTCCTCCCCGTCCCGGCGCCGCCGCCCAGGCCGTGCTTCGCCAGGAACTCATCCAGAATGTCGCAGAGCTTCGGACTGCCGATTTCCTCCAGGTCGTAGCTCGCCCGCAGGGCGGGTCGGTTGAGCCGGAGCAGCGCCCCGAGATCGATCGGCGTCGCCACCAGGACGAGATCGCACTCCACGGCGTTGATGGTCCTCTCCAGATCCTTCATCTGCGCTTCCCCGTACCCCATGGCCGGGAGCAGGGTCCCGATG
>CAZWKH010000152.1:0-6595 GCA_964633885.1 uncultured bacterium
CTCGTCTTCCTTGTGGTGGGACCCGAGGAGCGCGGCGGTTTCATCCGGGTGCTGGCGCGCATCAGCCGCCTGCTCTACTCGGGGGATCTGCAGCGCAGCCTGCTCCAGGCGCGATCCTCCGTGGACGCGATGGAGCTGATCCGCCGCGAGGAAGCCCGGATCACCGGCTGACGCACCGTGTGGAGCGCCTGGCTGCCGGTGGCGACCTACGCCGCCCTCATCTTCACGCTCTCGTCGATCTCCTCGTTGTCGCCCCCCGGTGACCTCGCCTATTCGGACAAGATCGCGCATTTCGTGGAGTACGCGCTGCTCGGCGGGCTTCTGGCCCGCGCCTGGGGGCGCACCCTCGCGCCGGGGCGCGGCACCCGGCGCATCCTGCTCGCGCTGGCGATGGGAGCGGCGGTGGGCGCGCTGGATGAGCTGTTCCAGGGCACGGTGGGCCGCAACCGGAGCCTCGTGGACTGGATCGCCGATGCCTCCGGGGTGGGCTTTGGCGTGCTGCTGGACGCGCTGAGCCGGCGCGGCGAGCGCTCGCCCCACTGGTTGTGGCGGCGGGACGCGGCGAACGAAAGGAGGGGAGACGCGTGAGCATGATCGCTCCTCGCGGCACCCAGGACATTCTTCCCGACCGGACGCCGGCCTGGCGTCATGTCGAGGAACGCTTCCGGGAAGTGCTCGCGCGCTACGGGTTCGGCGAGATCCGCACCCCCGTCTTCGAGCACACCGATCTCTTCCTGCGCGGGGTGGGGGAAGCCACCGACATCGTGCAGAAGGAGATGTACACCTTCACCGACCGCAAGGGACGCAGCCTCACCCTGCGCCCTGAGGGAACCGCGTCGGTGGCCCGCGCCTTCGTGGAGCACAAGCTCCACGCGGGGCCCAAGCCCTGGAAGGTTTACTACATCGGCCCCATGTTCCGTTACGAGCGGCCCCAGGCCGGGCGCTACCGCCAGCACCAGCAGATCGGCGCGGAGCTTCTGGGCGCGGACTCGCCGGGCGCGGATTTCGAGATGATCGCCCTCCTGAGCGACCTCCTGGGCGCGGTGGGGCTCACCGGGGTGCGCGCGCTGGTGAACAGCGTCGGCGACGCGGCCTGCCGTCCGCGCTTCGCGGAGACCCTGCGCGGCTACCTGAAGGAGCGCGCCGAGGGGCTCTGCCCGGACTGCCTGCGCCGCACGGAGCTGAACCCCCTGCGGGTGCTGGACTGCAAGGTGCCCGGGTGCCGCGAGATCGCGGCCGGGATCCCGAGCATCCAGGACCACCTCTGCGACGATTGCCGCCGCCACCAGGACGCGCTCCTGGGAATGCTGGGCGGGGCGCGCATCGAGGTCGCCGTGGACGACCGGCTCGTCCGCGGGCTCGACTACTACACCCGCACCGTGTTCGAAATGCAGCACGGCGGCCTCGGCGCGCAGAACGCCGTGGGCGGCGGCGGCCGTTACGACCGGCTCATCGAGGAAGTGGGCGGCCCGGCCACGCCGGGGGTCGGCTTCTCCACCGGTCTCGAGCGCATCCTGCTCGCGCTGGAGGCGGAGGGCGTGCCCCTGCCCGGGGTGGAGGCGCCTGAGGTGGCGGTGGTCGTGGCCGGGGGGGACGCCGAGCGCTCGGCGGGGATGCTCCTCGCGCGGCGCCTGCGCGCACGCTACCGGGTGGATGTGGACCTTCTCGCGCGCAGCCTGGGCAATCAGATGAAGAACGCCGGCCGGATGAAGGCGCCCGTGGTGGTGGTGCTGGGCGAAGGTGAGCTGGCCCGCGGGACCTGGACGGTCAAGGACATGGGCCTCGGCCGGCAGGTGGAGGTGGGGGACCCGGAGCTGGAGGACGCGATCGAGCGTGTGCTGCGGCGCGGCCGCGGCATGCCGGCGTGACGGCGCCGCGCAAGGAGAAGCGATGACCAGGCAAGGAGACCGGCCCGGGCCGGAGGAAGGGAAGGCAGTGAGCGAGGAGATCCGGGCGACGGCGGAATCGATGGGCGACTGGCGGCGCACGCACCTCTGCGGCGCGCTGCGCGGCGGGGACGCCGGCGGCGAGGCGGTGTTGATGGGTTGGGTACAGCGCACCCGGGACCATGGCGGGGTGGTCTTCATCGACCTGCGCGACCACAGCGGGTTCACCCAGGTGGTCTTCCACCCCGGCACCCTGCCGGAGGAGGCGCTGCGCAAGGCGCGGGCCGCGCGGGCGGAGTATGTGCTGGCCGTGCGCGGAACGGTAGCTCGCCGCCCCGAGGACATGGTCAACCCCGGCATGGCCACCGGGGAGATCGAGCTCGCCGCCGCCGATCTGCGGCTGCTCAACATCGCCCGCACCCCGCCCTTCGAGGTGGAGGAAGAGACCGGAGCATCGGAGGACCTGCGCCTGCGCTACCGCTACCTGGACCTGCGCCGGCCGAGCCTGCAGGCCGCGATGCGCCTGCGCGCCAAGGTCACTCTCGAGGTGCGCAAGTACCTCTCCGGCCGGGACTTCATCGAGGTGGAGACGCCGCTCCTGGTGCGGCCCACCCCGGAGGGGGCGCGCGACTACATCGTCCCGGCGCGGCTGCACCCGGGCAAGTTCTACGCCCTGCCCCAGAGCCCTCAGCTCTACAAACAGATCCTCATGGTGAGCGGGTTCAACCGCTACTTCCAGCTCGCCCGCTGCCTGCGCGACGAGGATCTGCGGGCCGACCGCCAGCCCGAGCACACCCAGATCGACATCGAGATGGCCTTCGTCCACGAGGAGGAGGTGTACGCGGTGATCGAGGGGCTCATGAGCCATCTCTTCCGCGAGTGCATCGGCGTGGAGCTGGCCACCCCCTTCCCCCGCATGACCTACCGCGAGGCCATGGACGGCTACGGCACGGACAAGCCGGACCGGCGGTTCGAGCTGCGCCTGGTGGAGCTGACGGAGGCGGTGGCGGACAGCGGGTTCCGCGTCTTTGCGGAGACCGCGGCCAAGGGCGGGGTGGTGAAGGGGCTGCGGGTCCCTCAGGGTTCCACGAAGAGCCGCAAGGAGATCGACGACCTGGAGGCGGTGGCGAAGACCCACGGCGCCAAGGGGCTGGCCTGGACCAAGGTGGCCGCTTCCGGGTTCGAGGGGGGCATCGGGAAGTTCCTGGGAGAGGGGGCGGCTCTGCGCGGGGCGCTGGGCGCCGAGCCCGGCGACCTTCTCCTCTTCATGGCGGACGAGTGGCCGGTCGCCTGCAAGGCCCTGGGCGCGGTGCGCACCGCCCTCGGCGAGCCCCTCGTTGCCGGCCGGGAGAAGGAATTCAACTTTCTTTGGGTGCGAGAGTTCCCCCTCTTCGAGTGGAACCGGGACCTGGGCCGGTGGGAACCCGCCCACCACATGTTCTCCATGCCCCTCGAGGAGCATCTGCCCTACCTGGAGAGCGACCCCGGCAAGGTGCACGCCACCCTCTACGACCTGGTGGCCAACGGGCTGGAGCTGGCCTCGGGGAGCATCCGCATCCACCGCCGCGACATCCAGGAGCAGGTCATGCGCGTGGCGGGGGTGAGCATGGAGGAGGCGGAGCGCAAGTTCGGGTTCCTGCTGGAGGCCTTCCAGTATGGAGCCCCACCCCATGGAGGGATCGCCCCCGGCCTGGACCGGCTGGTCATGCTCATGGGGGGCTGGAAATCCCTGCGGGATGTCATCGCCTTCCCCAAGACGACCCGGGCTTCGAGCCTCATGGACGGGGCCCCCGCCGAGGTCGACCCGCGGGACCTCGAGGACCTTCACATCCGCCTGGTGGAGTGACGCGTCCAGGCGTGTAATATGTTGTTAAAGATAGAGTTACAGGATCGACAGGGGGTTCGGCGCGTTGACAGGCCACGGCCGGGGTGGTAGCGTCCTTCGCCGGGTTCCGCACGGGACCCTTTGTCGTTTTGGGGCCGGTGCCGAAAACGGATCACAGCCCCGGAGATCGAGTGGGGAGTCGTCCAACGGTAGGACATCGGTCTTTGGAGCCGAGAATCAAGGTTCGATTCCTTGCTCCCCAGCCATGCGGAGGGACAGATCAGGGGTGACCGGTCCCCAGGGATCGGTGGACCCCGCACCATGAGTCGCGGATCCAGCTCGGTTCAGATCGACCTCGGCCACATCGAGCCGGTCATGCTCTTCGGCGAGCGGGACATGAACCTGCGCCGCCTGGAAGAGCAGTTCCGCGTGTCCTCCGTGCTGCGCGGGAGCACCCTCACTCTCTCCGGGCACCCGCCCGACCTGGCCAAGGCCGCGCAAGTGGTGCGTGAGCTCGCCGAGCGCGTCGCCCATGGGCAATTCGTGGAGGTGCGCGATGTCGAGTACCTGAGCACCCTTCTCGAGGAGGAGGGGCCCCAGGCCGTCGCGGAGTCGCGCTCCTCCACCGAGCTGGCCTTCGACCGCGGGCGGGTGCAGCTCAAGTCGCGCGGCCAGATCGACTATGTCGAGGCGATCCGCGGCCATGATGTGGTGTTCGGGATCGGCCCCGCCGGCACCGGCAAGACCTACCTCGCGGTGGCCATGGCGGTGCAGGCCCTGCGCAACCACGAGGTGGAGCGGATCATCCTCACCCGTCCTGCGGTGGAAGCCGGCGAGAAGCTCGGATTCCTCCCAGGCACCTTCGAGGAGAAGATCGATCCCTACCTGCGCCCCCTCTACGACGCGCTTCGCGACTTCATCGCCTTCGACAAGCTCAAGCGCTTCCAGGAAATGGGCGTGCTGGAGATCGCGCCCCTGGCTTACATGCGCGGCCGTACCCTCTCGCGGGCCTTCGTGGTGCTGGACGAGGCGCAGAACACCACCGTCAAGCAGATGAAGATGTTCCTGACGCGCCTCGGCATGCGCTCCAAGGCCGTCATCACCGGGGATGTGACCCAGGTGGACCTCGTGGATCCGCAGGAGAGCGGGCTCATCCAGGTGCAGGGGATCCTGCGCGGCACGGAGGGGATCTCCTTCGTGCACTTCAAGTCGCGCGATGTGGTGCGCCACCGCCTGGTGATGGCCATCCTCGAGGCGTTCGAACGATACGAGTCGCGGGAACCGGAGGCGGGGGAGCGGGCTGCGGGGGGGAAGGACCCCGCCTGACATGACTCCCCGCCTGAACAGGCTCCTCCGCGGCCGGAAACGGCGGCGGGTGCAGCTCGCCCATGAGATGACCCCGGTCCCCAGGCGCACGCGCATCCTGGTCCGCGCCCTGCTGGGCGCGCTCATCCTTGCCGTGACCATGGCGCTCTTCCCCGTCCGCACCGGCATGTCGCCCCCCGCCTATCTGGAGGGCACGGTCTCCGCGGAGGAGGTCATTGCCCCCTTCGACTTCGGCGTGCCCAAGCTCCCCCAGGACCTGGAGCGCGAGCGGGCGCTGGCCGCGGAGGCCGTGGTGCCGGCGCTGGACCGGCGCCGCACCGCGGACCCGGGGCCCCTGGTCGAACGCCTCGACGGGCTGCGCCGGGATCGCCGGCGCCTCGGCAGGTTCCTCGACTCGCTGGGGGTGCCGCTGAACCCGGCCACGCTGCAGATGCTGGCCGCGCCCGACTCGGGCCGCGCTCTGGTGCGCGAGCTGGAGCGGGTCCTGGACGAGGTGCGGGTGCAGGGGATGGTGGGCCGGGAGGACGCGGGACTTCTGGAAGGGCGCAGCCGGGTGCGTGTGAGCACGGCGCGCGGCGACGAGATCATCTCCACCGCGGACCTCTACACCCCCGGCCGGCTGGCCGCCCATGCGGCGGCGCGGGGCGAGGAGCGGCTCGGACCGCGCGCCGGAGCGGCCCTGGCGGATCTCGCGGTGGCCTTCGCGGCCCCGGACCTGGTCTACGACCCCGGCGCCACGGACGCCGACCGCAACGCGGCCAGAGCCTCGGTGGCGCCGAACCTGACCACGATCCAGAAGGGCGAGCGGATCGTGGACGCCCATGAGCGCATCTCCCACCAGCAGGTCGTGGTGCTGGAGGCGCTGCGGCAGGCGCTCCAGGAGCGGGCCGGGGCCCAGGGCGCGGTGGGCTATCTGAAGCCTCTGGCGGGGCGCGGGCTGCTGGTGCTGGTTGCGGTGCTGCTCTTCGGCATGTTCCTGCGCGCGGCGAGCCGCGCGACCTGGCGCGATCTCGGGCTGAATGTGGCCGTCACCTCCCTGGCCCTGCTCACCCTGAGCTTCGCGGCGGTGGTGGCGCGGGTGCCCGGCCTCCATCCCTTCATCGTGCCCGTGCCCATGGCCGGGATCGTGACCGCGCTCCTCCTGGGCGAGGTCGTCGCGCTGGGGATGGTCATCGTGCTGGCCGCGTTCCTCGGCGCGGTGACGGGCTGGGGTCTTGCGGTGACCCTGGTCACCGCGGTGGGCGGCGTGGTCGCGGTGTTCTCGATGCGGCATGTGTTCCAGCGCTGGGAGTTCCTGCGGGCCATCCTGCCCACGGCGGCGGGAATGCTTGCCACGCTGCTGGGGGTGGAGCTGGTGGGGGCGGGACTCCCGGGCTCCAACTTCCTCGCCGAGGTCCTCTGGACCGCCGGCAACGCCGTGCTCTCGGTGGCGCTGGCCATGTTCATCTTGCCCCTCTTCGAGCGGCTCTTCCACCTCGCCTCGGACATCACCCTGCTCGAGCTCTCGGACCTCAACCGCCCGATCTTCAAGCGCATGATGCTGGAGGCGAACGGCACC
>CAZWKH010000153.1:0-6591 GCA_964633885.1 uncultured bacterium
GGGCCGCGGGAGGGTCTCACGCGCGAGGGCCCGTCGAGGGCGCCTCGCGAGGACCCGCCCCCTGCTCCGGCCAGGCTGTTGCGGCGGCCCGGCGTCGCCCCGGCGGGGTCGATCGCCCATCCCCAGGAGCCCGGGACGAGGCTCGGCGCCGCCGCATCCACCCGCTCCAGGCTCGTACCGTCCTCGAAGGGGAGCCAGGACTCGAAGTACGCCACAGAATCCACCCGCGCGCCCGCGCCGTCCGCCAGGGTGATCGCGTCGGCCGGCTCGCCGGGCGCGGCGTCGTGATCGTTCAGGATGGGCCACCCATCGGGGCGGATCACCGGGACGCTGTCGGGGATGGCGTAGGCCGCGCGGAGGCTGTCCGGCCTCGCGGCCAGCAGCAGGTAGCCTCCGGGCGCGAGCAGGGCAGGGCCCGGGATCTTCTTGGGCTTGTTGGTGGCGTCGGCGAGGGTCCACCCCGCGATCGAGACCTCGGCGGGGCCCGGATTGTGGATCTCGATCCACTCCCCCTCACCACCCCCGGGGCGAACCGCGATCTCGTTGACGACCGGCGCGGCCTCGGCCGCGCTCCCCCGACAGATCGCGCCGGCCAGGAGACCGGCGCACACCCACGCGTTGCGCGCGAGCATGATGCGCTCCTTCCGGACGGGCCGTTCCGAAAGGACGGGGCGGGGACGAGGGCGGGATCTAGATCATGCCGCGGCGGCGGCGGAGGAACCACTCCGTGGAGGCGAAGGCGACGAAGAGCGCGAAGATGACGGGGTTGTCCCACAGCGCGACCTGCACGCGCTCTTCCTCCGCCTGCGCGATGGTGCGGAACTCCTCGTCCAGCGCGTCCAGCGAGTCGGGCAGCCAGAGCCGGCCGCCTCCGGCCTGGGCGACGCGGGCCAGGATCTCGTGGTCGGCCTCGAGGCGCTCCATCTCCGCGCCCAGGGAGTCCACGGCGAAGGTCCCCTCGACGGTGCCCAGGGCGCTTCCCTGGGACCGCGCGCGGCCCTCGTAGCGGTAGCGGCCCGGGGCGAGCCCCTCGAAGGCCCCGCTCAGGATCCCGGCGTTGCCCTGGAGCTCGAGCCGCCGCGGCGCTGCTGCGGTGCTGTCGGCGAGGGTCACCGCGACTTCGGCCTCCGCGTCCACGACGGGCCGGTAGCTCTCGTCGGTGATGCGGGCGATGAAGACCACCGAGCGGCCGCGGCCGATCACATGCTCCTCGGGGTGGATGTCCACCCGCGCCTCGATGTCGGGCCGCGCCAGCCAATGGACGGCGCGCCGCCACCAGGCGGGGAGGACGCTCCCTCCGGGCCCGTAGGCCGTGCTCTTGAAATCCCACTTCCAGATGCCGCCCGCGGTGAAGGCCATCACCCGTCCCTGCCCGGCGCGCATCCAGGACAGGATGGGGAGCCCTTCCGCGCCCGCCGAACCGGCGAGGAGCGTTTCCGCCCCGCCCCTGGCCACGCCGAGGCCGGGGGGCGCCGTGACCGGCGGGAGATCCGCCCAGGCGTCCAGGGACGGCGCGCCCGGCACCGAGGGATCGAAGAGCGCATGCCTGCGCCCGGCGGGAGTGAGCCGTGCCTGGGTGTCCTCTCCCCCGGCGCCGCCCAGCTGCGCCGGGAGCAGCGCCTCGAGGGGACTTCCCCGCCAGGCGGCGAGCGCATCCCCGTCGCTGCCGGTCAGGATGAGGAGCCCGCCCCCGGCGCGGGTGAAGGCGAGAATGCTCTGCAGGCCCTCCGGTCCGAGCTGCGCGGGGGCGATGTGGTCGAGCAGGATCACGCGCGCTCCGCGCAGGCCGGCGCCGTTGAGCGCGGGCGGCGGCTTCGCCCCGGGCAGGCCGCGGAAGGATCCCTTGGTCCAGTAGGCGGCGCTCACGGCCAGGGTGGAGTCGGCCTCCAGCGCGCGGCGCAGAAAGGTGTGGTCCCAGGTGAGCTGGCCGCTGAGCAGCACCACGCCGGTCTTCTCCTCGCGCACATCGATCGCGAGGAGGCGGCGGTTGTTGGCGCCGGTCGCCTCGCCGGGGAGGAGGGGGAGGCGCACTTCCAGGTAGCGCAACCCCGGGCGGGGCGGGACAAAGCTCAGATCGATGCGGGTCTCCGCGCCGCCGGGCTCGACCCGCGCCGCCACCGAGGCCACCTCGCGCTCGCCGTCGGTCACATCCAGGAGCCGCGCCTGCACGGTCAAGGCCTCGAGCCCCTGCATGCGGACCACCGCCTCCACCGGCGTGCGCTCTCCCGCGAAGGCCTCGCGGTTGGCCCGCATGCGCACCACGGCGAGATCGGGCATGGGCTGCGGCGAGCCCAGAGCCACGGTCTGCACGGGGATCCCGAGCTTGCGCGCCGCAGTGACCGGATCCGCTCCTTCCGTGACCGTCCCGTCGCTCACCAGCACCATCGCTCCCGGCCTGCCCTGCGGGCCGCCTCCCGCCATTCCCTCTTCGAGCGCGCGCGCGAGATCCGTGGACTCGCCGTCGGGCAGCGGCATCAGGCCCTCTTCGAGGGGCGCGCCGAGGCCCTCTGCAAAGGGACGCGAGACCAGCGGGTACTCGTCTTCCAGCTCGCGCCGCACCGATGCGGCGGCCCGCATCAGTTCCTCGTCGCGCGTCTCCCCTTGCTGCGCCCCGGCGAGGGTCATGCTCCGGCTGCGGTCGAGGAGGAGGAGCACGCCGCGGGCCGCTCCGCCGGGCACGGCCAGGCTCACCACGGGGCGGCAGAGGATGGCGATCAGGGTGAGAAGCGCCAGGGCCCGCAGGCCGGCGAGAAGCACCCGCAGGCCGGGCCGGAGCGGGGCCTCGGTGCGCCGGTACACGAAGGCGGCGTAGGCCACCGCGCCGACCGCGAGAACGATGAAGAGCCAGCCCGCGTCTCCGGGAGGATCCCAGGCGAGGCCGCGCCAGCGTTCGATCCAGCTCAACTGTGAGTGCCTTTGCTCGGGTTGCGGACGGAGACGACCACCTGGACGGACCGGGACGGAGGGAAGAGCGCCATCACGGCGGGGATGAAAACGCTAGCAGGGGGTTTCGGGGCATGTCAAAGCATTCCTGATCCTGGGGCGTGCGCCGGCGAGGGCGGTGGGCCGGGCGCGGGCAGAGACGATCAGAACTCCCTCTCGCCCAAGCGTGCGCGGGCCAGAGCGACGAGCCCCGCCGAGGCGGAGCTGCGCAGCGAGTAGGGAAGCTGCCCGGTGAGCGGCGTCTCCTCCGGGTTCACCTCGACCACCGGCACGCCCCGCCGTGCCGCGATCCCCGGGAGCGCCGCCGCAGGATAGACCACCGACGAGGTCCCCACCACCCAGGCCATGTCGGCCTGCTCCAGCGCTTCCGCGGCTTCGTCCATGGCGTCGGCGGGAAGGGACTCCCCGAACCAGACCACGCTGGGACGCAACCGCCCGCGGCCGCATGCGCAGAGGGCCGCGGCGGGATCGACCTCATGCGCTTCGGCGGTGCGCCCGCAACCGGCTTCGCAATGTGCGCGGGTGATGGTGCCGTGGAGCTCGATCACGCTCCGGTTGCCGGCGCGCTGGTGCATGGCGTCCACATTCTGGGTGACCAGCGTGAAGCGCTCGAAGCCTCCGTCGCGCTCGAGCGCGGCCAGGGCGCGATGGCCGGCGTGGGGTTGCGCTTCGCGGACACGATCGAGCCGCCAGCGGTACCAGCGCCACACCCGCTCGGGGTCCCGACCGAAGGCCTGCGGGGTGGCGAGGTCCTCGGGGCGGAAGCCTTCCCAGAGACCGCCCTGGCCCCGGAAGACGGGGACGCCGCTCTCGGCGGACATGCCGGCGCCGGTGAGCACGACGAGATGCCCGGCGGCGCGGACGGCGGCGGCCAGGTCCGCGGGAAGGTGGAGCGCGCCCTCGGTCATCGATCCGGGGGGGGCGGGCGGAAGAGATCCTCCTCCGGCTCACTGCGCGGCCTCGCGGCGTGTCTGGGCGGCGATGCGGCCGGCGCCTCCACGGGCAGCGACGCGCCCTCCCCCTCCGCCGGCTTACCGAGAATCACCGCCATCGGCCCATGGGCCTCGGGGACATGTCCCGCGTGGCGCAGGTTGTAGATGCCGATGATCACCACCTGCACGGTGGTGAGCAGCAGCACGAAGCCCAGCGCCAGGTCGAGAAGCTCGATCAACTGGCCGGCGGGGTCCGGCTGCAGGAAGATCCGGGCTAGCACCACCGAGAGCACGAGCCCGGTGGTGACCACTCCCGCGGTCTTCCCGAGCACGGTCGGCCGGATCGCCACCGGACCATGGGTGATGTAGATCCACGCGGCGCCGAACATGAGGAGCCCGTACCGGATGAACACCAGGGTGAGGATCCACTCGGGCAGGTAACCCGCACGGGTGAGCCCCATCACCACGCCCACATTGAACAGCACATCCACGATGGGATCGAAGATGCGCCCCATGCGGGTGGACGCGTCGAGGCGCCGCGCCGCGACCCCGTCGGCGACATCGCTCAGCGCGCCGGAGAGGAACGCCACCAGGGCCAGGGACTCGTGCTGCTCGACGATGAAGAGGTAGAAGGCCGGAATGGCCAGCAGCCTGCCCAGGGTGAGGAAGTTCGGCAGGCCGAGGCCGGTCAGGAAGAGTTCCTCGTCGGTGCGGAACATGCGCAGGTGGAAGGTGATCCAGGCGAGGCCGCCGATCAGCCACCAGGACGAGAAGATGAAGTACTCAACGGCGAGCCGGCGGTCCACGAGGAAGGAGACCGCCGCCGCAACGAGCATGAGCACCACGAGGTGCCCGAGCCCGGCCAGGAGCACGCTGCGCAGGGCGCGGGGTCGGTGGACGGCCGCTTCGGAGGCGAGGTGCAGGCAGAGCCAGACATAGCGGGCCGCCGCCCGCGGCCGGTAGCGCGCCGCCCGAAGGTCCTGGAGGTAGGGCTCCACGAACATGGCGCCCCCACTATAGCAGTGGGGGCGCCGTCTGTCCCCGGCGGACGGTGCGGCGCATGCACCCCAACCGCCGCCATGCGCCTCGCCCGCTGTGGCCGCTACGCCGTGGTGCCGATCGCGGTCTCCGAGCCCTCGGTGAGCGCGGCATGCGCCGCCGCCAGCCGCGCGATCGGCACGCGATACGGCGAACAGGACACATAGTCGAAGCCCAACCCGTGGCAGACGAACACCGAGTCCGGATCCCCGCCGTGCTCGCCGCAGATGCCGATCTTGATCTTGGGGTTCGTGCTCCGCCCGCGCTCCACCGCGATCCGCACCAGATCCCCCACCCCGGTCCGGTCCAGCGAGATGAACGGATCCTGCCGGAGCAGCCCGTGGCTGATGTAGAAGGGCATGAACCGCCCCACATCGTCGCGGCTGAACCCCAGCGTCATCTGGGTGAGGTCGTTGGTTCCGAACGAGAAGAACTGCGCCGTCTCCGCGATCTCATGCGCGGTGAGCGCCGCCCGCGGCACCTCGATCATCGTGCCCACCAGGTAGTCGAGGGTGACCCCCAAGCGCTGCATCGTCTCTGCCGCCACCCGCACCACCACCTCGCGCTGGTTGTCGAGTTCGGTCTTGTGCCCGACCAGCGGGATCATGATCTCCGGGTGCACCGCGACGCCTTCCTTCTTCAGCTCGCAGGCCGCTTCGATGATCGCGCGCACCTGCATCGCGGTGATCTCGGGGAAGGTGATGCCCAGACGGCATCCTCGATGCCCCAGCATGGGGTTGAACTCGTGGAGGGTCTCCACCCGCCGCAGGAGCTGCTTCTTCTCGTCCAGTTCCTTCCCCTTCTTCCCCGTGGCCTCCATTACCGCGATCTCCACCATCAGCTCCTCGCGCTTGGGCAGGAACTCGTGGAGCGGCGGATCCAGGGTGCGGATGGTGACCGGCTTGCCCGCCATCGCCTTCAGCACCCCGTAGAAGTCGCTCTTCTGCATGGGCAGGAGCATGTCGAGCGCTCCCAGGTAGGCCTTGGCCGGTCCCGCCGCCTTCTCCTGAGCCTCCCGCAGCCGCGCCTCGGCGTGGGCCTTATCGCTCCCGCCGGACTTCTCGGCGGCCGCCCGCGCCGCCTCGAGCTCCGCCTGGGTGGCGCGGTACTCGCCGGCGGAGAGGATCATCTCGCGCACCCAGCGGATGCGGTCCTCCCCGAAGAACATGTGCTCGGTGCGGCAGAGCCCGATCCCCTCTGCGCCCATCTCAATCGCTTTCTTCGCGTCGCGGGGAACATCGGCGTTCGCCCGCACCTTGAGGCGGCGGAACCCGTCCGCCCAGGACATGAACTCGGCAAACTCGCCTCCCACGGTGGGCTCCATCAACTCGGCCTGGCCCAGCATGAGCTCGCCGGTGGTGCCGTCGATGGTGACCCAATCGCCTTCCCTGACCACGGTCTCGCCCACCCGCAGGCTCCGGTCCTTCTCGCTCACCTCGGCGGCGCCGCACCCCGCCACGCAGGGCTTGCCCATGCCCCGCGCGACCACCGCGGCATGTGAGGTCATCCCGCCGGTGGCGGTGAGGATCCCCTTGGCCGCATCCATTCCGTGGATGTCGTCGGGGTTGGTCTCCGCGCGGATGAGCACCACCTTCTCGCCCTTCTCCAGCGTCGCCTGGAGGGCCTTGCGCGCCGGACGGCTCTCTGCTCATCGTGGACACCGGGAACCACCGTGTCC
>CAZWKH010000154.1:0-6542 GCA_964633885.1 uncultured bacterium
CACGCCTGCCGCGGGGAGATAGGTCTTGAGCGCGAGCGAGGCCAGGGACAGGCCGAGGCCGAACTGCACACCCCGCACGGCGCAGACGGGGATCACCCGGGCCAGCCACCCCAGCGCTCCCGTCAGGCTGAGGACGAGCATGACGAGGCCGATCGAGAGCCCGGCGCCGAACAGCACCGGCCCCGCGATCTTCTGGGTGATGACCAGCACGGCCATGGCCTTCAGGGGCTGCATGGGCATGGGAAGGCCGTAGGCGAGCCCGGTCAGGATCTGCAGGGCTCCGAAGACGATGAACACGCTTGCGCTGTCGAGTCCCACCGCGAGGATCATTCCCACGATGAGCGGCAGGTCGGTGCCGATGTCCCCGAAGCTGCCCGCCCACTCGCGACGGTCGAAGCGCAGGCGTGGAGCGGTGGAGGGGGATTCTGAAGCAGGGGCCGTCATTGCGGATCCACCCCCAGGAACCCGTGCCGGCGCAGGATCTCGCGGCCGCTGGGGCCGGAGAGGAACTCGAGGAAGGCGGCGGCGGCCTCGGGGTGGCGGGCCCCCGAGAGGACGGCCCCGGTGCAGGCCAGGACCTCGTGGGTGCCCTCGGAGAGTTTGAAACCCACTTCCACCCGGGAGGAGCGCCTGGCCAGGGTCGCGGGAAGGATGGCGGCATCAACCTCGCCCCGCTCGACCATCGCGAGCGCGGCAGGCGCGTCGGCGCAGACCACGACGCGATCGCGCAAGGCGTTCCAGACTCCCATCATGGCCAGGCCCTGCTTCATGCCGCGCCCACGGAGATCGGCCAGGGTATCGGCCACCGCGATGCGGCCGTAGTTGGGCAGGAGGTACTGGTTCCCCGGGGCCGGACCGCGGCCGGCGGGCACCACGGCGACCAGGCTGTCCCAGGCCAGTACCCTGGCCATGCCGGGCCGCAGGAGGGCGCGGGCCTGGAGCGTGTCGGTCCAGGCGGGGTCCATGCAGAACCAGAGATCGGCGGCGGCACCCTGTCCCACCGCTGCGGCCAGATCGGCGGCTCTGCCCGGTCGCAGGGTCACCCGCCCTCCGCCCCGGTCGCGGAACAGGACGGCGGCCTCCTTGAGAACGATCTCCAGCTCATACGGTGCGACGGCCGTGATGTCCTTAGGGCCGGCGCACCCGGCCAGGAGCAAGGAAAGGCAGGCAAGGACGGCGGCAGCGCGGCGGGTTCCTGCGGCGGGAGACGCCATGCTTGCGAGCGCCGGCTCAGTCCGACCCGGACCGGACGGCCTTGCCCGACGGCGTCCTCTTCGCGGTCTTCCGGCGGCCGCCGGTCGCGGTCTTCTTCGTCGCGGTTTTCTTCACCCCTGTTTTCTTGGGTGCTGCCTTGCGGGCCTCGGTTCGCCGCGCGGAGGTCTTCGTTCCCGCGGTTTTCCTTCCCGGACGCGCCGGACCCCGCGCCTTGCGCGCCTCGATCAGCTCGATCGCCGTCTCCAAGGTCACCGACGCCGGGTCGGCCCCCCTGGGAAGGGAGGCGTGGTGGGTGCCGTCGGTGACATAGGGGCCGTAGCGGCCGTCCATGACCTTCACCTCGAGGCCGCCCAGGACCTCGGCGGGGCCCAGGGAACGGAGCGCCTGCGGTGCGCCGCGCCGCCGCCCCTGCTTGGGCTGGGCAAGAAGTGCCAGCGCCTCTTCCCGGGTAAGGGTGAAGATCTGCTCCTCGCCGGAGAGGCTCCGGGTATCGGTGCCGCGCTTGAGAAAGGGGCCGAAGCGCCCGTTGGCGACGGTGATGTCCACTCCCAGCTCGTCTTGACCCACGACACGGGGGAGGCTCAGGAGCTGGAGGGCGGTCTGCAGGTCCACCGTCTCCGGGGTCATGCCGCGAAGGAGCGACGCCGTCCTGGGCTTGTTCTTTCCCTCCGCCTCGCCGAGCTGCACATAGGGACCGAAGCGGCCGTCGCGCACGGTCACCGCGGCGCCGGTCGCCGCGTCGGTGCCCAGCACGCGAGGTCCCTGCTGGGCGGTGGAGAGGATCTCGATCGCGCGTTCGAGGGTGATCTCGTCGGGGGCGGTGCCGTCCGGGATGGGAGCGGTCGCCTCTCCGCGCTGCAGATACGGCCCGTAGCGCCCCACCCGCACCGCGACCTCGTCCCCTTCCGGCGCGCGCCCCAGGGAAAGGGTGCAGATCTCGCGGGGGTCGATCCGCTCCGCCTTTTCGTCGAGTTGCGCCCGCAGCCCCTTCCGCCCGTTGCCGAAGTAGAAAGCCCTGAGGTAGGGGAGGGCCTCCGCCTCGCCGCGCGAGATCGCGTCCAGGTCGTCCTCCATCCGCGCAGTGAACCCTGGATCCACCAGATCGGAGAAATGCTTCTCCATGAGGTTCACCACCGCGAAGGCGAGGTAGGTGGGGACCAGCGCGGTGCCGCGCTTGAAGGTGTACTCGCGGCGCTCGATGGTGTCGATGATGCTCGCGTAGGTGGAGGGGCGTCCGATGCCGTTGGCCTCCAGCTCCTTGACCAGCGAAGCCTCGGTGAAGCGGGCCGGGGGCTGGGTGCGGTGCTCCTTGGCCTCCAGGCTCTTGCAGGTGAGGGGATCGCCCTTCTCCATGGCCGGGAGCAGGGTCTCCTGTTCGGCGAGATCCGCCTCGGGATCGTCCGAGCCCTCGACATAGACCCGCAGGAAGCCGGGGAAGTCGATGACCTTGCCCGAGGCCTGGAATACGGCGTCGGCGGCGCCGAGGCGCACCGTCATGCGCCTCCCGCGGGCCTCGGCCATCTGGCTCGCCATCGTGCGCATCCAGATGAGCTCGTAGAGCTTGAGGTCCTCGCCGTGAAGCTGCGCGTGCAGCTCGGCGGGAGTGCGGAAGTGATCGCCGGCTGGGCGGATGGCCTCATGGGCCTCCTGGGCGTTGCGGACCTTGGTGCGGAACTGGCGCGGCTCCCTGGACAGGAACTTGTCGCCGTAGAGCGAGGCCACCGCCTTGCGCGCGGCGTCGAGCGCCTGCTCCGAGAGGGTGGTGGAGTCGGTGCGCATGTAGGTGATGTAGCCGTTCTCGTAGAGCCGCTGGGCGACCTGCATGGTGCGCCGCGCGGTGAGCCGCAGCTTGCGCGCGCCTTCCTGCTGGAGCGTGCTCGTGGTGAAGGGCGCCGGGGGCGACTGGACATAGGTCTTGGTCTCGGTCTCGAGCACCGTCCACGGTGCCCGGCAGAGGTCCTTGGCCAGCGTTTGCGCGCGCGGCCCGTCCACCAGCACGGCGTCGGAGTTGGCGAGCTTCCCGGTCTCCGGGTCGAAGTCCTTGCCCAGGGCCACACGCTTGCCGCCCAGGGAGACGAGCGTGGCCGGGAACTCCTCGTTCCCGGCCGTGGCGAAGAGTCCCTCCACATCCCAGTAGGCCGCCTCGCGGAACCGCATGCGCGCACGCTCGCGCTCCACCACCAGGCGGATGGCCACGCTCTGCACGCGCCCGGCGGAGAGCCTCGGCGCGATCTTCTTCCACAGGAGCGGCGACACCTCGTAGCCGTAGAGCCGGTCCAGGATGCGGCGCGTCTCCTGCGCGGAGACCAGGCGCTCATCCAGCGGGCGGGTGTTCTCCAGCGCCTCGTGGATGGCCTCGCGGGTGATCTCGTGGAAGACCAGCCGTGAATAGGGGACCTTGGGCTTGAGGATCTCCAGGAGGTGCCAGGAGATGGCCTCGCCCTCGCGGTCCTCGTCGGTGGCGAGCAGGAGCTCGTCCGCGCCCTTCAGGTGGTCCTTGAGCTCGGAGACTTTCTTCTTCTTGTCGGCGGGAACCACATAGAGAGGCTCGAAGTCCTTGTCGACATTCACGCCGAGCCGCGCCCAGCGTTCCTTCTTGACCGCGGCCGGGATCTGGGCCGCGCTGTCGGGAAGGTCCCGGATATGCCCGATGCTGGAGTCGACCACGAAGTCCTTCCCCAGGTAGCGCGAGATCGTGCGCGCCTTGGCCGGGGACTCCACGATGACCAGTCGCTTGGGCATGGGCTCTCCAGGGAGACGGGAAAGCAAAACCGCAGCGGTGGATTGTATAGGCGATCCGCCGCGGCCGCGCAAGGCGTCGGCGGCGATTGCGTTAACTTCATACGGTATTGTAAGTTAAGTGCATAGGCGGCGGGTTGGGGCCCTCTTGGAGCCCTGCCGGCGGCCGGGAAGGATGTGCCTGCGATGACCCCGGAAGAGCGTAAAGCTGCTCCTGTTCTCTCGTTGGAGGCCCGCCTGGGCGCCTGGCGGATCCCCTTCGAGCCCCGCCGGATCGTGTGCATGACGGAGGAACCCACCGAGATCCTCTACCGGCTGGGCGAGGAGGATCGCGTGGTGGGGATCACGGCGTTCACGGTCCGCCCCCCGAGGGCCCGCAAGATCAAGCCGGTCGTTTCGCAGTTCATCAAGGCCGACATCGAGAAAATCGTGGCACTGGAGCCCGACCTGGCATTCGGCTTTTCCGATCTCCAGGCGGACATTTGCGCGGAGCTGATCCGGCGGGGGATCGAGGTCCACTGCTACAAACAGCACTCGGTGGCGGAGATCCTCGGCATGATCCGCCAGCTGGGGGCGCTGGTCGGCGTGCCGGAGAAGGCGAACGCGCTGGCGGATGAGATCGCGGCGGATCTGGCCGAGATCGAGGAGGCGGGGCGCAGGTTCCCCCGGCGGCCGCGCGTCTACTTCGAGGAATGGCACGATCCGTTGATCGTGGGGCACGGCTGGGTGACGGAGCTGGTCGAGATCGCTGGCGGCGAGGACATCTTCCCCGAGATGCGCGGGGCGATGCTATCCAGGGACCGCACGCTGGCCGGGCCCGAGATCGTGCTCGAGCGCAAGCCGGATGTGATGCTGGCGTCGTGGTGCGGGGCCAAGTTCCGGCCGGATTACCTGCCCAGGCGTGCGGGATGGGTGGACACGCCCTTCATGCGCGAGCAGCGCGTGTTCGAGATCGACTCGTCGATCATCCTCCAGCCGGGACCGGGGGCGCTGACGGCGGGGGTCAGCGCGATGCACCGTCTGCTGGCTTCCGTGACCGGCGGGACGCCGGCGGCGGCGGCGCTGAAGGACGATCCGTGGGGGGCGTGATCGTGGGGTCTTGTGGCTTGCGGCGCCGGACAGGAGCGGGAGCATGAAGCGGGTGTGTGTGGTCGGCGCGTCGGGAAAGCTCGGACAATACATGGTGGAGCATTCCTTGGCGCGCGGCTACGAGGTCGCGGCGGTCTGCCGGGAGCGCAGCGTGGGCAAGCTCGACCGCTTCAAGGACCGCCTCGCCGCGATCGTTCCCGGGCCGACCAGCGACCGCGAGGTCATTCGCAAGGCGGTGGCTGGGTGCGACGGGGTGCTCACGGTGCTGGTCCCCTGGGGGACGCGGCACTACTCGACGGGGACGGCCCAGGCGGTGCTCGATCACGCCGAACCGGGAGCGCGATTGATCTTCTCCTGCGGTTGGCACATCACGAGGGACGGGAAGGACGTCTATCCGCGCAAGCTGCGGATGGAGATGCTCTTCTTCAGGCCGTTGCTTCGCATGACCCGGATCGCGGATATCGCGGATCAGGAGGAGGCGTGCCGGCGTATCTTCGCGAGCGACACGCGATGGACCGTGGTGCGCGGGAGCGACCTCGGGGAGGGGGAGAGCGAGGGGCTGCCGGTGTGGAGCCGGCACGTCGGGGACCCGATCCTGGCCAGCAACAAGACGCGCCGCGTGGACTACGCGCTGTTCATGGTGGAGGCGTTGGGGGATGACGGGTACATCCACGAGGCGCCGGCGATCGTGAGCCGGGCGTCCGCTTCGGCGCGGGCGCATGGGGGTGGGGGGTAGGGGGGGTGCGGGCTTGTGCGAGCGCCGCGCGCCGCGGGCGTGGTCGACGCGCACCGTTGTCCCCGGGTGAGCATCCCGCCCGGTTCGCTCGGCTGATCAACGAATCAGGATCACGCGCTGCGTCTTAATCTCCGCGCCCGCGCGCAGGCGGATGAAGTAGATCCCTTGCGCGAGCGGCGCGCCTTGCTCGGAGCGCGCGTCCCACCGCAACGCCGTCTCTCCGGCTTGTGCCTCGAACGACCGCACGCGGCGGCCGCGGACATCGAAGATCTCGACAATGCCGGTCGCGCCCGCCGGCACGCCGACTAGCAGAGTGACATCGGCTCTAAACGGGTTCGGGAAGGCGCGCAGCGACGCCGCGAGCGGCATGGGCGGCTTGTCGTCCGGCAGGCCGGTGGTGCTGCACCCCATGCCGAGCGCCCCGATCAGCGAGTCGCAGGGGCTCGATTCGGGGAGGCAGGGGGAGCCGGACGCGAGGTGGTAGTCGCCGGTGGTGGTCGGCGCCGAGTAGCAGGAGGCCGGAGAGCAGAAGAGGGGATCGGTGAAGATCTGGGGGCCGTCGAAGACGATGGTCCCGGAACCATCGACACCGGTGGTGTCAGTCGCACAGCACTTGAGGGTCACTGTCACCAAGGGGTGGTCCGCACAGATCTCCGCCCCGAGGCTGTCCGCGCAGTTGCCCTGAATGATGGAGCGACTGATCGCCGCACGGTGATCGCGGGCCCGCACGCCCCCTCCTACCCTCGCGTGGTTCCCGCTCACG
>CAZWKH010000155.1:0-6517 GCA_964633885.1 uncultured bacterium
AGCCCGCGCGGCGTCCTCGATGTGCTCCGCGCCGGAGGGTTCGGCGGCCTGCGCTGACGCTTCCCCGCGAACGGACGAGGCCGCCCCGGAGCGCTCCGGGGCGGCCTTCTTCATGCCCTGCGACGCCTGCGCCTACCAGCTCGTGCGGACCGTGTAGGTCACCTCGGCCTTCCCGTCCGCATCCACCGGGACCAGGAACTCGACCGTGTTGGCGTCCTTCTTGGTGTAGTCCCGGCTCTTCGCGGTGATCGTCCAGTCCCCACCCAGCCGCTCGGTCACCACGACCTCGATCCGCTCCTCCTTGTGGTTGCGGATCTCGATCCGGACCGACTCCTCCTGGACCCGGTCGCTGATGCGCTGGAAGTCCGTGCGGGTGCGCTCCCCCACCACATCGAAGGCGTTGCCCAGAAGCAACCGCACCTTCTCGTCCCGCGGGGTGTGATCCACGGCGTCCTCCCCCACGAACTCGAGCGAGCCGTCGGCGTCCTCCTTGTAGACCCGCACCTTCCCGGCGGGCAGCGCGATGCCGAGGCCGTTCTCCTTCGTATTCTGGAACTCCATCCGCACCGCGACCTTGGTGGGCTCCCGTTGCCCGTCATACGTGAGCACCTTGGTCGCGGCGGCCGACGACGACGGGAAGAGCGAGAGCTGCTTGGTCTCGCGGTCGGCGATGGTGGCGGGGCGCTCCAGCGTATAGATGTGGTACTCGAAGAACGCGCGCTCCTCGAACTGGGGCGCTGCGGCCATCTTCTCAGCCGCCATCAACCGACCGTCGTAGAATTCTCCCCGCGGCGGCTGCACCCGGTTCACATCCCCCGCCACCAGCTTGAGCCGGGCGTCCTCGTAGCTCGCCCCCGAGCGGTTGTCCAGCGAGACCCAGCCGTCCAGGCCCAGACGGGTGTCGTCCTGGTTCACCACCGCGACATACTCGGCGTGCCAGTTGATGCCGTCGGCGAGGTAGGAGATCTCCGAGCGCTCTTTCCCCTTGCGATCGCTCGCGAGGGTCCAGACCAGGGTGGGCTTGACCACCAGGCCGCCGGGGATCTCCCCGAGCTGGATGTCGCGCACCTCGGCGCGGTTGACAATCGTCGCTCCCTTTTCCCCACCCAGCACCAGCGAGCCGCCGTCGTAGGACAGGAGCGTCCCCTCGCGCAGCGAGCCGTCCTTGAGCACCGCGGTGACCGGCAGGTTCAGGTAGCGGTTCAGGATGCGTTCGGCGTCGGCCAGGTCGTACTGGTAGTTCTGCTCCAGCACGGCCACCTCCCCCGGATGGTCCAGGGCGCCGAAGTGCACCGAGGTGGGGTCGATGGTGGCGGCGACATCGTCGATGCGGATCTCCTGGGTGCCCTTCTTGAGGTCCAGGATGCGCACATCCTTCACCAGCGCGAAGTTCTGGTTGTAGACGGTCACGGAGACGGATTCCGCGTCCTTCTCCTTGGCCTGCGCGGGGACGGCGAGGGCCGCCGCCGCGGCGGCGGTGACGATCCAGAGCATGGCCTTCATGAGGGTATCCTCCCCGCGGCCGGCCTCAGGCCGCCGCGTGTTACCGGCCCCCTGTTCCGGCCCGCAATCGGGCCGGTCACCCTTCTTCGCCCAGCGCGGCGAGGTTCCGCTCCACCGCGGCCAGGTCGTTCGCGAACCGTTCCGCGCGCTCCCGCTCCGCCTGCACGACCTCGGCGGGGGCCCGCGCCACGAAGCTCTCGTTGCCGAGCTTGCGCTCCACTCCCTCCAGCACGCCCCGCAGCTCCCCGCGCTTCCTGGCGAGGCGGGCGCGCTCGGCGTTCAGGTCGATGAGCCCCTCGAGGGGCAGGTAGAGCTCCACCCCCTCGATCACCGCGCTGGCCGCGTGGCGCGGCTTGGCGGCGTCGGCGGCCACCGTGAGGGACTCCACCCGCGCGAGGCTCTCCACATATCCGGCCCCGTCGCGCAGGATCGCTGCGGCCTCGCCCTCGGCGCGGGC
The DNA here is from genome assembly GCA_964633885.1 of uncultured bacterium. Taxonomy (GTDB): domain Bacteria; phylum Eisenbacteria; class RBG-16-71-46; order JABDJR01; family JABDJR01; genus CAVXKA01. Next base: position 1,961 of record CAZWKH010000155.1, read on the forward strand.
CACCACGCGGACCTTCACCGAGGGCGGCACATTCATCTCCGCCCGCATGTTGCGCACCGCGGTGATCGCACCGACCACCGCGCCCATGCGCCGCTCCGCGTCCTCGTCGAGGCGCCCCTCGGGCGCCGGCCAGGCCCCGCGGATGAGCAACCCCTCGGCGCCCGGCAGGAACTCCCAGATCGCCTCGGTCAGGAAGGGGAAGAGAGGGTGCAGGAGCGCGAGCGAGCGCCGCATGACCAGGAGCGCGGTGTCCTGGGAGCGGCGCCGTGCCGCCGGGTCCCCGCCGTAGAAGCGAATCTTGGCGATCTCCAGGTACCAGTCGCAGTACTCCTTCCAAAAGAACTCGTAGAGCGCCCAGGCGGCGTCGCTGAAGCGGTTCTCCTCCAGGGCGCGGGTCGTCTCGGCGGTGACGCGGTCGAGCCGGGAGAGGATCCAGCGGTCGGCGAGATCCTGCGGGGCCTCGTCCACCGCAGCGCTGCGGGTCCCTCCGGCCCCATCCGCCGCGGGCGCATCGTCTCCCAGGTTCATGATGAGGAAGCGCGACGCGTTCCAGATCTTGTTGGCGAAGTTCCGCCCCAGCTCCGCCTTGGCCGCGCTGAACTGGACATCCTGGCCCACCGGGGTGAGCGCGATCATGGTGAAGCGCACCGCGTCCGCCCCGTACTCCTCGATGATCTCCAGCGGCTCCGGGCTGTTGCCCAGGCTCTTGGACATCTTGCGCCCCTTCTCGTCCCGCACGATGCCGTGCAGGTACACCTCCGAGAAGGGCACCTTTCCCGTGAACTCGAGCCCGGCCATGATCATCCGCGCCACCCAGAAGAAGATGATGTCGGGGCCGGTGGTGAGCCAGTTGGTCGGGTAGAAGGCGCGCATCTCCGCCGTGTCCCTGGGCCAGCCGAGGGTGCTGAAGGGCCAGAGCCAGGAGGAGAACCAGGTGTCCAGCACATCGGGGTCCTGGATCAGGTTCGCGCCGCCGCAGGCGGGGCACGCCGAGGGCTCGGTGCGGGCCACGATCGTCTTGCCGCAGCCGTCGCAGGTCCAGACCGGGATGCGGTGTCCCCACCAGAGCTGGCGCGAGATGACCCAGTCCCGGATGTTCTCGAGCCAGTGGGTGTAGGTCTTGCCCCAATGCTCTGGGATGAAGCGCACCTCGCCGCGGCGGTACGCCTCCAGGGCCGGCTCGGCCAGGGGCTTCATGCGGACGAACCACTGGGTGGAGAGCCGCGGCTCCACCACCGTGTCGCAGCGGTGGCAGCGGCCGATCGCGTTGGGGTTCTCCTCGACCTTCTCCAGGAGGCCCATCTCCTCGAGGCGGGCCACCATGACCTTGCGGGCCTCGTAGCGGTCGAGCCCCGCGAACTCGCCCCCCACCGCGTTCACCTTCCCCTCCTCGTCGAGCATGCTCGGCATGGGGAGGTTGTGCCGCTTGCCGATCTCGAAGTCGTTCGGATCATGGGCGGGGGTGACCTTGAGCGCGCCGGCGCCGAACTCCGCCTCCACATAGGCGTCCTCGACGATGGGCAGCTCGCGGCCCAGGAAGGGCAGCACCGCGGTCTTGCCGCGCAGGTGCGCGGTGCGCTCGCTGGTGGGGTGGATGGCCACCGCGGTGTCGCCGAGCATGGTCTCGGGCCGAGTGGTGGCCACGGTGACAAAGGCGCCGGGCTCCCCCTTGAGCGGATAGCGGATGTACCAGAGCTTGGAGCGCTCCTGCGTGTGCTCCACTTCCTCGTCGGAGAGGGCGGTGTGGCAGCGGGGGCACCAGTTGACGATGTACTCGCCGCGGTAGATGAGCCCTTTCTCGTGAAGGCGCACGAACACCTCGGCCACGGCGGCCGAGAGGTCGGGCTCCATGGTGAAGCGGGTGCGGCTCCAGTCGCAGGACGCGCCGAGGCGCCGCAACTGGTTCAGGATGTGGTCGCCCTTCTCCTGGCGCCACTTCCAGACCAGCTCGACGAAGGCCTCCCGCCCCAGGTCGTGGCGGGTCTTGCCCTGGGCGCGCAGGGACTTCTCCACCACGTTCTGGGTGGCGATGCCGGCATGGTCCGTGCCGGGCTGCCAGAGCGCCTCAAACCCGCGCAGCCGCCGGAAGCGGATCATCGTGTCCTGGAGCGCGTTGTCCAGGATGTGCCCCATGTGGAGCACCCCCGTCACATTGGGCGGGGGGATCATGATCGTGAAGGGGGTCCGGCCCGAGTCCGGGTCGGCGCGGAAGGCCTCGGCGCGCTCCCAGGCCGCGTAGACACGCGGCTCCGTGGTTCGGGGGTCGTAGGCCTTGGGCATGTCGGTGGGTGTCATGACCTCTCCGCGGATCCTCGGTGCGGTGCGCGCCGCTGTCTGGGAAGTCGTGCCGGACCGAGGATTCGTTTACCGGGTGCCGGATCGGAACGACGAGCGGCGCCGATGGGGCGGGTCAGGATAGCACAGGCTACGCCGGGGGCGTGAAGGTCTGGCGTCCAAGCATCTCGGCGAGGGTCGAGCGCCGGAAGCTCTCCTCCATCACCGCGGTGGCCTCGTCGAGGCGGCGGTGGAGCGGGCAGAGCCGGTCGCGATGGGCCTCCAGGTTGAGCGGGCAGGAGTGGATGCGCGGGATGGGATCCACGGCCTCGATCACCTCGAGCACGGTCACATCCTCGGGGGCCTTGCGCAGGGAGAACCCGCCGTGGACGCCGCGCTGCGAGTCCACCACCTCCGCGCGGGCCAGGTTCTGCATCACCTTGGCCAGGTAGCCGGGGGGGACCTTGGTGGCCTCGGCGATGCGCTGGGCCGTCCAACGGGTCTTGCCGTTCTCGGCCAAAAAGACCACGGCGCGCAGCGCGTACTCGGCTGTCTGGGAGATCATGCTTCCTCCCCGGCTCCCCCTGCGGAAGCCGGATAACCATATGCCAACATCCAGTTTATCTTGGCAGGCCCTGGACCCGCTAACCATTCTATTTTTTGGTTGTTAGTTATTCAAGATAAAAAGGTCTTGATGGCTGGAGTACCGGTGAGTTTCAATTGGGGCAGGCAAGACGGGAGCCCTACGACCGGCTCTCCCCCAAGTCCCAGGCCGCGATGCGGGAGCGGCTCAGGCGCGAGGTCTGCACGAACGGCTACGATCCCTCCACCCGGACCATCATTGTCTCGGCGGAGTTCCTGCAGCAACCGCACCTGCAGACCCTGCGATGGATGCGGGTCTTCGGCGACACCGTCTTCACGGTGGGCGCGGCGGCGGTGAGGAGTGAGATGAAGGTCCTGGTCCCGGCCGAGCATGGTGCCTGGGGGTTCCTGGCGGAGCCGCTGCTCTTGGGGCTTCTGGTCGCGTTCTCCACGCCGGGGCTTGCGCTGGCGGCGGCGGTGACGGCAGGCTTCCTCGTCCGCCACCCGCTCAAGCTGGCCCTTGGGGACCGGGCAAAGGGCAAGCGCTACCCGCGCACCGAAACGGCGGAGCGCGCGGTGGCGGCCCTGGTTCCACTCGCGGTGGCGGGCATGGTGGCCGCGGTCGCCTTCGCCGGGCCGCGCATCCTCCTCCCGGCGGCGCTCGCGTCCCCGGCGATCGGGGTGGCGCTCCACCACGACCTGCGCCACAAGGGGCGCAGCCGGCTCGCCGAGATCGCCGCGCCGGTCGGTCTCTCCTGGGCGGCCGCGTCCATCGCGCTGGCAGGAGGATGGGATGTGGCCCCCGCGCTGGCGCTCTGGGGCCTCCTCGTCGCCCGCGGCGTTCCCTCGGTCCTCTATGTCCGCGCGCGGTTGCGGCTCGAGCGCGGCGAGCCCGTGGCGCGGGGCCCCGCCGAGGCCGCCCAGGGGGTCGCCCTGCTGGGCACCGCCTGGCTCGCCGGTGGCGGGCTCCTCCCCTGGCTCTCGACGGCGGCCATCGCGGTGCTGGCGGGCCGCGCCTTCGTGGGGCTCTCGTCGCTACGCCGGCCGGTGACCGCGCGGCAGGTGGGGTTCACCGAGCTGGGCCTGGGGATCCTCACCGTGCTGGCCACGGCCGTGGGGCATTGGGGCGGGTGCTAGGCGGGAGGTGCTCTCCGCCCTTCGGGGCGCGAAACCGCCGGCCGCCCGGAGGCCCGCTTGCCGCCTCGGAGGGGCCGCCCTAGACTCCCGCCCATGGCAGCCTCCGCCGACCTCAAGAGGATCGTCGCCCTCCTCGGCAAGGGAACCACCGAGGAGTCCATCGCCGCCGCGGTGGTGCTGGGCGCGCTGGCGCCCAAGGAGAAGAGCGCGGTGGACGCTCTGGCCGCATGCCTCGGCGCGCGGGACAACCTGCCCCTGGCACTGGCCTCCGCAAGAGCCCTGGGCCGCATCGGCAACGCGGCCGCCCTCAAGGCGCTCCTGCCGCTTTTGCGCGCGGAGGGAGAGCTCCGCGACATGGGGGCCCTGGCCATCGCCGACTGCGGGAGGGCCGCCCTGCCCGCGGTGCGGCAGGAACTGGCGGGGGCGGACTTTCACACCAAGCGCGTGCTCTACGCGATCCTCGCCCGGATGCGCGGCGCCGAGGCACTCCGCCTGGTGCTCGAGGCGTTTCTCGACCCCAACTTCGAGATGGTCAAGGCGGCGAGCCGCGAGCTGCGCTCGCAG
>CAZWKH010000156.1:0-6508 GCA_964633885.1 uncultured bacterium
CCCAGGGGGCGGTGCGCGCGGCGTACTTTGCCATCCTGGGAAGCCACACCCTGCTCGCGGCGGCGATCGTTCCCCTGGCGATCCTGACCCTCGTCCACGCGCTGCGCGGCCGCTTCCCGCAGCACCGGCGGATCGCGCGCTGGACCTGGCCGATCTGGATCTTCGTTTCCGTCACCGGGGTGGTCATCTACTTCATGCTCTACCACCTCGACCCCTCGCTGCGAACAGGCTAGAATCCCCCTCCGCTCGACCCGCAACCCGCCGGCAAGGAGGACGACGATGGGTGGCCCCTCGACTTCACAGCGCCTCGAACGCATCCTGGCCCGCGCCGCCGAGCTCGCCGATCTGGAGAGCGCCAACGCCCTGGTGGGCTGGGACCAGGAGACCTTCATGCCCCCCAAGGGCGTGGAGGGCCGCGCCAACCTCTCCGCCACCATCGCCGGGCTCCAGCATGAGAAGCTCACCGACCCGCGCCTGCGCGAGGATCTGGAAGCGCTCTGTGCGGACGGCGCCGGCCTGGGCGAGACGGATCGCGGCCATGTGGCCGAGCTCAAGCGCCTGCAGGACCGCGCGGCCAAGGTGCCCCCGGATCTGGTGCGCGCGGTGGCGGAGGCCCAGTCGCGGGGCTCCTCGGTCTGGGCAGCGGCCAAGGCCAGGAAGGACTTCGCGGCCTTCGCCCCCACCCTCGAGGAGATCTTCCGGCTCAAGCGCCAGGTGGCCGACGCCGTGGGTTTCCGCAAGGAACCCTACGAGGCGCTCCTCGACGAGTTCGAGCCCGGAGCCGATGTGGAGGAGGTCGCAACGACGCTCCACGCGGTGCGCGACTTCCTGATCCCCCTGGTCCGCGAGATCGCCGGGGCCTCGGTGCGGCCCGACATGAAGATCCTGGCCGGACCCTACGACCAGGAGAAGCAGGACCGCTTCGGGCGGGAGATCGTCGCGGCGATGGGCTTCGACCTGGAGGCGGGGCGCCTCGACCTGTCCAACCATCCCTTCACCAGCGGGATCCACCACGGAGACACGCGGCTCACCACCCGCTACAAACCGGATCTTTCCGTGGGCCTCTTCGGCACCATGCACGAGGCGGGGCACGGGCTCTACGAGCAGAACCTTCCCGAGGCGACCCGCCGCGCTCCGCTCGGTGTGTACTGCTCGCTCGGCATCCACGAATCGCAGTCGCGCCTGTGGGAGAACAATGTCGGGCGCGGCCGCGCCTTCTGGAGCCGCTACTACCCGAGGCTCCGTGAGCTCTTCCCCGAGCAGCTGGGAGGCGTGGAGCTGGACGCCTTCTACCGGGCGATCAACGGCGTCCAGCCCTCCTTCATCCGCATCGAGGCCGACGAGGTCACCTACAACCTCCATATCGTCCTGCGCTTCGAGCTGGAGCGCGACCTGCTGACGGGCAAGGTGGCGGTGAAGGACCTGCCGGAGGCCTGGAACACGCGGTTCCGCGAGTACCTAGGGCTCACCCCGCCCTCGCCCGACCTGGGGGTCATGCAGGACATCCACTGGGCCGTGGGGCTGGTGGGCTACTTCCCCACCTACACCCTCGGCACCCTCTACGCCGCCCAGATCTACGCGGGGGCCCAGGGGGCCATCCCCGATCTCGAGGAGCGCATCGCGCGGGGGGACCTCCTGACGCTGAGAGACTGGCTGGTCGAGAACCTGCATCGCCACGGCCGGCGCTACCCGCCGGCGGAGCTGGTGCGCCGGGCCACCGGGATGCCGGTCTCGGCCGAGCATTTCAACCGGTACCTGAGGGACAAGTTCGCGCCCCTCTACGGCCTCAGCGGCGCGACCCGGTGAGACAGCACCAGGAGGTGCTGCGCGTCTCCCCCCGCGGGCGGGGGCTGGAGGAGATCACGGGCGAGGTCGCCGCCGCGGTGGCGCGGTCCGGCATCACGACCGGCGTCTGCCTCCTGTTCATCCGCCACACCTCGGCGAGCCTCATCATCCAGGAGAACGCGGATCCCACCGCGGGGCGCGATCTCGAGCGCTACTTCGAGCGCATCGCGCCCGACGGGGATCCTGCCCACCGGCACACTGCGGAGGGGCCGGACGACATGCCCGCGCACCTGCGGGCCGCGCTCACCTCCACCTCGGAACAGATCCCCGTCGTGGCGGGCAAGCTCGGCCTGGGGACCTGGCAGGGCATCTTCCTCTTCGAGCATCGCCTGCGACCGGGCCCCCGAAGCGTGATCGTGCACCTCTGGGGCGAATAGCGGAGTCGTCCTGCCGCGGTCCGGGCAGGACGCAAAGAGCCGGGGGGTGTCACCGCTCCCCCAGCCGCTCCTGCGCCCAGGCCGCATGCTCCCGCACGACGGGCGACGGATCCTCCATCGCCCGCGACAGGGCCTCGGCGGCGCCCTCCCCGCCGAGATTGCCCAGCGCCACGCAGGCGTTGCGGGCCAGCCCCTCGCGCCTGGCCCGCATGACCGCCGTCCCCGCGTAGCGGCGGAGGAATCCGGCGTCGTCCAGCGCGGTGAGCTCCTCGAGAAGCGGTGCGACGGCCCCGGCCCGCGGCGTGAAACCTGCCTCCCGCGCCTCCCGCGCGAAGCGGTTCCAGGGGCAGACCTCCAGGCAGTCGTCGCAGCCGAAGACATGGCCGCCCAGGAGCGGGCGCAGCGCGACAGGGATCGCGCCGCGGTGTTCGATGGTGAGGTAGGCGATGCAGCGCCGTGCGTCGAGCCGGTGCGGCGCGGTGAGGGCGCCGGTGGGGCAGATCTCCACGCAGCGGGTGCAGCTTCCGCAGCGATCCGGAGCCGGCGCATCGGGAGCAAGCTCCAGGTCGAGGAGCAGCTCCCCCAGGAGGAGCCAGGATCCGAAGTTCCGGCTCACCAGGTTCGTGTGCTTGCCGCGCCAACCCAGGCCGGCGCGCTCGGCCCAGAGCTTTTCGAGAACCGGGCCGGTGTCCGCATGGCCGCGCGCCGCCGTGCCGGGGAAGCTCATCTGGAGCGCCTCGGCGAGCCGCCGCAATCGGGCGGCAAAGATCCTGTGGTAGTCGCGGCCCCGCGCGTAGCGGGCGACGCGGCCCCGGGCGGGGCCCGGGCCGGCCGCATCTTCCGGTTCCTCCCCCGCCCTGCGCGCCCCATCCGCCTCCTGCGTGCCGTAGTTGAGCGCGACGCAGAGGATGGAGCGCGTCCCGGGCAACAGGCGGGCCGGGTCGAGGCGCCGCCCGGGCTCGCGGGCCATGTAGGCCATGGTTCCATGCATGCCCGCGGCGAGCCAGGCGCCGAGGCGCTCCTCCTCGGGCGTGCCCTCCAGGGACTCGGGCGCGGCCACGCCGGCCGCGTCGAAACCGGCATCGAAGGCCAGTCTCTTGGCCAGGGCGCTGCGATCGGCAGGAGTCATCGGCCGGCAGTATAGCAGCGGCGTTGGACTGGGCATGGGCCCAGGGGTTAGGATGAGGCTTCTCCCCGGAGGCTCCGCATGAATCGCTTCGTCCTGGCCGGAACCGTCGGCTCCAAGACCCTGCGCTTCGAGATCCGCCCCGGACTCCTGACCCTGGGACGGGCGACGGACTGCGATCTCACCGTTCCCGACAACACGGTGTCACGCCGCCACGCCGAGATCGAGATCCAGGGCGAGGGGCTGCGCATCCGGGACCTGGGCAGCACCAACGGGACCTTCCTCGACGGCGCCCCGCTGGTGGGGACGGCCCATGTCCTGCCCGGCAGCCGCGTCCGCTTCGGCCAGGCGACCCTCGTCCTGAGCGAGCGCGAGACCACCGACTTCGGCCTGTTCTCCACCGAGGGGGTCCGGCCCACCCTGACCACCTCCGTGCGCGAGATCCGCGAACAGGCCACGCGGACAGGCGAGGAAGCGGTCTTGGCCGCGCTCCACGAGGCCGGCCAGATGCTCAGCCGGAGTCTCGCCCTGGAGCAGGTCTACGACCAGGTCCTCGAGCTGCTCCAGCGCTTCATCAAGTCGAGCCGGATCCTGATCCTCTCCCACGAGTCGCGGGAGGGCCTCCCCCAGATCCTGGCCTCGCGGCCCGCCGGGTCCCAGACAGGAGAGCCGGTGCGGATGAGCCGGACCATGCTTCACGAGGTGCTCACCGACGGTCGCGCCTTCCTCACCGCGGACGCCGCGGCCGACGAGCGCTTCCACGGAACCGAGAGCATCATCCAGTCCGGCGTGCGGGCGGCCATGGCCGCTCCGCTCTTCGACAACGACCGGATCCTGGGCGCCGTCTATGTCGACTCGAAGCTCCCCGGGGTCGTCTACTCCGCGCAGGATCTGCGCCTCCTGACGCTGCTCGCCAACATGGTGGCGGTGAAGATCACCAACAGCCGGCTGGAGCAGGCCGAGCGCGAAGCGGAGCGGATCCTCCAGGAGATCACCATCGCCGCCCGCATTCAGCGCAACCTCCTCCCCCGCGCGATCCCCCCCATCCCGGGCTTCCAGGTCTTCACCCACCAGACCCCCTGCCACGAGGTGGGAGGCGATCTCTTCGATGTCCGCGCCCTGGACGACGGCAGGGTCTGGCTCGTTCTGGGCGACATCAGCGGCAAGGGGGTGGGGGCGGCGCTGCTCATGGCCACCGTGATGGCGGGGCTGCAGATCCTGGAGGACGAGTGCCGGGACCCGCTGGACCTGGTGACGCGGCTGGAGAGCTACCTCACCCAGCATGTGGAGCCCGGGCAGTACCTGACCATGTTCGCGGGACTGCTGGATCCCGCCCGGGGCACCCTGCGCTATGTCAACGCGGGGCACTGCCCTCCCAACCTGCTCGGCAAGGCCCGTTCCTTCCTGCTGGAGCCCACCGGAGTCCCGGTGGCCCTGGTGCCGGGCTTGCCCCGCGGCGCGGAGGAGACCACCCTCGAGCCGGGGAGCCTGCTGCTGGTCTTCAGCGACGGCATCTCCGAGACCGAGCGGGAGGGTGTGCAATACGAGGAAGGGCCGATGGCGGCCTTCTTCGAGCACCTGCGAACCGAGTGCACGCAGCTCGATGCCGCCTGCGCGGGACGACTCCTGCTCGAGGATGTGGCCGCGTATCGCGGGGAGTCCCCCGCCGACGACGACCTGACGCTGCTGGTGCTCAGGCGCGAGAGGTGAAGAGCGCCGAGGCGTCGGCGACGGCAGCGGTCGAGCCCAGAAGGACCAGCGCGTCCCCCGCCTCGAGCCTCTCTCCACCGGCTGGATTGGAGCGCACCTCCTCGCCGCGGCGCAGCGCGAGGAGGGTGACCCGGTGGCGCCGGCGCAGGTCCAGCTCGGCCAGGGAGCGCCCCGCCGCCTCCGCCCCCGCATCCACCCGGAACACCACGACCTCCTGCCCGGGCAGCACACCGGAGAGCTCGCGCGGGCGGGCCGGGGACCCGGGCGCCATGCGCAGCACTCCGTAGTCCTCGGCGCGGATCTCCTCCGCCACCGCGTCGATGTCGGGCTTCGGCACGAGATAGCGCGAGAGGACCCTGGTGAAGATCTCCACGGAGGTCTCGAACTCCTCGGGGATCACCTCGTCGGCCCCCAGCCCATGCAGGGCGCCGATCTCGCGGACATGCCGGGTGCGGACGATGATGTGCAGGGCAGGGTTCAGGCGGTGCGCGCAGACGGTGATGGTGCGCGTGCCCACCGGATCCGCCACGGCCACGACCAGCACCCGCGCCCCCGCGACCCCCAGGTCCCTGAGCACGGCCTCATGCACGGCGTCCCCGTAGTGGATCGGTTCGCCCGCCGCCCGCCCGCGCTTCACCAGCTCGGAGTTCATCTCGACGATGACATAGGGAACCTGGGCCGTCCGGCAGGCGCGGGCCAGGTTGGTCCCCACGAGGCCGTACCCCACGATGAGCACATGGTCGCGCAGATCCCGGGGCTCGGCCCGCGGGAGGGCGCCGTCCGCAGCGCGAAGCCCGCGGGTGGAGGCCCCGGCCATCGCGCGGCCCAGGCGGTGGGCGAGGGGAAAGAGGAAGGGCGTGGCGGCCATGCTGAGCAGCGCCGCGGCCAGCATCATCTGGTAGGTCTGGTCGCTCACCAGCCCCTCGCGGAGCCCGGCGCCAAGCAGCAGGAACGAGAACTCCCCCACCTGGGCCAGCACGATCCCGGTCTGGGCCCCGAGCCGCGGCGGGAGCCGCAGCATGCGGAAGATCGCCGCCACCAGCACCGCCTTGAGCGCCATGAGGACCAGGGTGAGCGGGAGCACCTCCCCCCAATGCGCCAGCGCGAAGGGAACATCGAGCAGGAGCCCCACGGAGACGAAGAAGAAGCTCGAGAACACGGTCCGGAAGGGGATCACGCTGGCCAGGGCCTGCAGCGCGTACTCCGAGCGCGAGATGATGAGGCCGGCGAGAAACGCGCCGAGCGCCAGGGAGAGGTGGGCCCTCGAGGCGGCCCAGGCGATGCCGAGCCCGATGACCACCACGCTGATCACGAAGAGCTCCCGGTCGCGGGTGCGCACCACCAGGTCCAGCACCCGGGGCACCACCCACACCGCGGCCGCCAGCAGCAGCAGGAGCGCGAGGTAGAGCAGGACCTGCCCGGTGGAGATCTCGGGGATCCTCGCCCCGGC
>CAZWKH010000157.1:0-6495 GCA_964633885.1 uncultured bacterium
CAAAGAAGTCCTGGCTGTTGTGCTCGGTGCTCGCCATCACTTCCATCGCGGGGAGGAGCTCCGCGCGGGCGACCCCGCGCATGGCGTCCGCGGCGCGCCACTGCGCGCGCGCAGCCTCGACATCCCCGCGCTGGGAGGCGGCGTCCATGGATTCAGAAAGAGCGGGAGCGGAGGATGGGTCGGGGTCACTGGGTTTTGCGAGACTGTCCCCGACCGGCCCCTCCGCTCCCATTACAAGGCCCAACACGCTGCGCGCCTCGGCGCTGTCGGCGCCGGCGCCGGCCACCATGGCCTCCATCTCGCGCATGTGGGCGGTCAGCCACTGGCGGTCCGACTGCAGCGCGAGGCCTTCCGCCCAGAGGCTCTCGACGCGGGCGGCCTGGGCGTGGGCGACACCGAGGGACCCGCGCAGCACCGCCACCCGCTCCTCGGCGAGCACCGCCATGCGGAATGCGCGCTCCGCGTCGAAGGCCGTGGCCTCCCGGACGCGCCGCAGGTTCTCCTGCGCGGCCTCGGCCTGCGCGCGCGCGGCATCGAGACCGGAGGTGATGGCGCCGCCGGTCCAGATCGGCTGGCGGACGCTGATCGCGGCGCGCCAGTTGGAGACGGGGTCGGGATGGTTCAGGATGGACAGGTCGAAGGCCCCCTGGGCGGGATCGAAGGTGCCGAAGTTGCTCGGACCGAACCGTTCCTGGGCGAGGAGGCTTCCGAAGACATAGACCGGATGGTCGGTGCGGCTCGCGCCCAGTTCGGCCTCGACGCGGGGCAGCCGGCTCAGGGAGGCCGCCTGGGCGGTGAGCCGGGCCGCGCGGGCCTCGGCATGCACCGCCATCAGGCGAGGAGACTGGGACAAGGCCTGAGCGATCGCGTCCTCGAGAGTGAGTTCTCCCGCGTGGACCGGGCCCGCGGCCGTTGCCCCCAGAACCATGGCCAGCGCGATCGCACGGCGCGCGGACCGGGTTGTCGGCTGGATCAAATGGGTTATCATGCTCGTCCCGTGTTGAGGGTGGTTTCGGTTGCCAGGGGAACGGACGCGCCCGGGGGGGATCGGTCACGAACCGGCCGGAGGCCGGGAAACGGGGGACAGGTGATGAACCGTTCGGACCAGCCGGATCCGGATCGCACGCGCGAGCGGAAGCACGACGAGGAGATCCTGCGGGGCGTCCTGGCGCACGAGCCCGGGGCCTTCGATCGCTTCGTGGACCGCTTCGGCAACCGCATCTACGCCTTCGGCGTGCGCATGTGCGGCCACCGCGAGGACGCGGAGGATGTCTTCCAGGAGACCCTCCTCGCCGTCTACCAGAAGCTGGAGACCCTGCGCGAGCCGGGCGCCCTGACCACCTGGCTCTACCGGATCGTCGCCAACTCCTGCCTCTCCCGCCGCCGCAAGAGCAAGTTCGCGCCGGACAGGGAGTTGTCCCTGGAGGAGCTGCTCCCGCAGGGGGGCGTGGTCGAGGAGGGCCCGGCGGTGCCTGACGAGTCCGACCCCTCCGGCGATCTCTACCGCCGGGAGCTTTCCGAGGCCCTGGACGAGGCGGTGCGTGACCTTCCCCCCGATTATCGCGTCGTATGGCTGATGCGGGATGTGGAAGGTCTGAGCACCGAAGAGGCCGCGGAGGCCCTGGGGATCACGATTCCCAACGCCAAGATGCGACTGCACCGGGCGCGGCTGGCTCTTCGCAAGCGCTTGGCCGCGTACCATCCCGGAGGAGCCTCGGTATGAGCCACGATCACGGCCACGATCATCCCCACCACCTCTGCGTCCAGCTGGCGGAGCGCATCTCCGAGTACCTCGACGGCGAGCTGCCGCTCGAGCTGAAGGTTTCTGTGGAGGAGCACCTCGGCGCCTGCTCCAACTGCGAGAAGTTCGTCGATTCGCTGAGGCGGACGCGGGATCTCGCCCACTTGCTGCCCGTGGTGGAGCTCCCCCCGGAGCGCATGAAGGTTCTGTCCGAGTCGGTGAAGCGCCGGCTCGAATCCTAGGAGGAAGCTTCTCATGACGGTTCAACGCGGTGTCCGCCTCATGGCCGGCACGCTGGTCCTGCTCGGGCTTGCCCTCGGGCTCCTGATGAATCCCTGGTTCTTCATCCTGGTCGGCTTCGTGGGGTTCAATCTCTTCCAGTCCTCCTTCACGGGGATCTGCCCGGCGGAATCGATCCTGAAGAAAGCGGGGCTGCGCCAGGGCTAGGGCGTGTACACCGCTCCGGTCTGGGTCGTCTTCAACCTCGGACTCGTCCTCCTCCTGACCCTGGATCTCCTCAGCTTCCGGGGCCACGAGCACTCCATGGGGCTTCGCGAGGCGCTGGTGCGCAGCGCGGGGTGGGTCTCGATCGGGCTGGCCTTCTTCGGCTTCATCTGGCTCTGGGCCGGGAGCGGCGACGCTCTCGACTTCCTCACCGCTTATGTCGTGGAGCTCTCCCTCTCCATCGACAACCTCTTCGTCTTCCTGTCCCTGTTCGGATACTTCGTCGTCCCCCCGGAATACCGCCACAAGGTGCTCTTTTGGGGGATCCTGGGGGCGATGATCACCCGCGGCGCATTCATCCTGGCCGGCGTGGCCATCGTGACCCGCTTCCACTGGGTGATCTACCTCCTCGGCCTGTTCCTCATCTGGACCGGGTACAAGATGGCGGTGAGCACCGGCACCGATGTCCACCCCTCCCGCAACCCCATCGTGCGCTTCTTCCGCCGGCTCTTCCCCGTATCGCGGCGCTACTGGGGCGGGCGCTTCTTCATCCGCCGCCGGGGCCGGACCATCGCCACCCCTCTCTTCGTCGTGCTCCTCGCGGTGGAGACCACCGATGTGATGTTCGCCGTGGATTCGGTGCCCGCCGTCTTCGCGGTCACGCGGGAGCCGTTTCTCGCCTACAGCTCCAATGTGCTGGCCGTCCTGGGCCTGCGCGCGATGTTCTTCGTGGTGGCGGGCTTCATCGAGCGCTTCCGCTACCTGCACTACGGCCTGGCCGGCGTGCTGATGTTCATGGGGGCCAAGATGCTCCTGGAGGATCTGCTGCCCATCCCGACGCCGGTCTCACTGCTGGTGGTGGCGAGCCTGCTCACCTCCTCCATCCTGTTCTCGCTGCGCGCGACCCGGGAGATCCCCCCGGAGGACGAACGACAAGGATGAACTCGATCCCGGAGCTCCTCGCCAAGCGCCGCCGACGCCTGGTCGGGCTCATGTCCGGGACTTCCGCCGACGGCGTGGACGCGGCGCTGGTGGAGGTCGAGACTCTTCGCGGCGGGGTCCTGGCCTGGGACATGCTCGACTTTCTGACGATTCCCTATCCCGACGCGGTGCGCGCGGAGATCCTGGGCCTGCAACAGGGCGGCGACCGGGTGCTGGAGCGCCTGACCCGGCTTCAGGTCGTCCTCGCCCACCTCTTCGCCGACGCCGTGGAGAGGGTGACGCGCGAGGCGGGGGTGGACCTTGCGACGGTGGACGCGGTGGCCAGCCACGGCCAGACGCTGTGCCATCTGCCCGCGTTTCCCCCCGAGGACCCGATGCACCGGATCCCGGGGGCCGAGGCCTGGAGCCGGGTGAACCGCGGCGGCGGGGGGCGCCTGGCCGCGGGGACGCTGCAGATCGGCGAACCGGCGGTGCTGGCCGAGCGACTCGGCATCGCCGTCATCAGCAACTTCCGTTCGCGCGATGTGGCAGCCGGCGGCACCGGAGCGCCGCTGGTTCCTCTGGTGGACCATCTCCTCTTCGCGGATCCCGCCCGCTCGCGCGCCGCTCTCAACATAGGGGGCATCGCCAACCTCACCGCGATCCCGGCCGGAGCGCCGGCGGCGCAGGTGACGGCCTTCGACACCGGCCCAGGCAACATGGTGCTCGACGGCCTGATGGAGATCCTCACCGGCGGCCGCAAACGCTTCGACGAGGGCGGCGCGCTCGCGGCCAAGGGCGCCCCCGACCGCGAGATCGTGGACGGCCTTTTGAGCGCCCCTTTCTTCCTCCAGGCCCCGCCCCGCGCGGCGGGCCGGGAGCAGTTCGGCGCGGAGTTCACCCGCGCGTTTCTCGAAGCCTGCCGCGCGCGGAAGCTCTCCGATGCCTCGGTGCTGGCCACCGCAAGCTGGCTCACAGCCCGCGCGGTGGAGGACGCCTACCGGCGTTTCATCGAGCCGGGCTTCGCGGTGGACGAGTGGATCGTGAGCGGCGGTGGGGCGCACAACGCGACCCTGCTGCGCCATCTGGCGGACCTGCTCTCCGGCGCGAAGGTCGTCCCGTCGGACACCTACGGGCTCGATGTGGACGCGAAGGAGGCGGTGGCCTTCGCGCTGCTCGCCGTGCTCACCCTGGAGGGCAGGGCCGGCAACCTGCCGGGCGTGACCGGCGCCGCCAGGCCCGTGCTGCTCGGCGACATCACCCCCGGGGACAGATTCCTGTGAGCGGACGGCGCATCCTGCTGGCCGCGCTCTTCCTTGCGCCGCTCCTCGGCTGCGCGGGAAAGAAGCCGCCTCTCCCGGAGCCCGCGGTCGAAGTCCCGGAGGCCGAGCCCTCCAGGCCCGGCGCCCCCGAACCGGAGAGAGCCGCAGGCCCCATGGTGGGGATCGGACTGCGGGTCCATGTCGCCGAGGCGCGCATCGGTTCGCCCCACGCCTTCAGCGTTTCCGACGACCGCGGCGTGATGCTGCGCGGCGACGCGGACGCCACCTTCGTCGTGCGCCTCGAGGAGGGGCAGGTGCTTCTCTACACCGAGGCCGGTGAGCTCTCCGGACTGGCCAGCGGGCCCCTGCGCTTCGAGGCTGCCGCACAGCCCGCGGAGCTGCTGGTGGACGGCGCCCGCTATCCCGGCGCGATCGAAGTGAGGCCGAGCCCGAAGGGCGGGCTCAACATCGTGAACCGGCTGGATGTGGAGACCTACCTGCGGGGCGTCGTGCCGCTGGAGATCGGCCATGCGGGGGACTACCTGGAAGCGGCCAAGGCCCAGGCGGTGGCGGCGCGCACCTACACCGCGGGCCACATGGGGCAGTACCCTGAGGAGGGTTTCGACCTGGAGGCCGGGGTGCAGGATCAGGTCTACGGACCGCTGGATCGCCGCCACCCCGACGCCGACCGCGCGGTGGAGGAGACCCGCGGGCTCATCCTGCTCCACGACGGGAAACCCATCCGCGCGAACTACTCCTCCACTTGCGGGGGCGTCACCGCCGCGCTGGAGGAGGGTTTCCATGCGGAAGGTGTGCCGTACCTGAGGAGCCGGGCCGATGAGGTGGACGGCAAGGTCGCCTGCCGCACCTCCAAGTACTACCGGTGGGAAGAGAGCTGGTCGGGCGAGGATCTTCAGCGGATTCTCGGCAGGACCGTCCCCGCGGTCACGGGAAAGGCCTGGGCGGGCAAGAGCCTCAAAGAGATCAAGGTGGTGGAACGCGGGAAGAGCGGACGCGCCCTGCGTCTGCGCATCGCGACGGAGAAGGCCGCTTACGAGGTGAGCAAGGGAGCGATCCGCCGGGTGCTTCTGACTCCCTCGGGCGGGCCGCTCTGGAGCACGGCATTCGAGCTCAAGGTCAAGACCTCCGGGGGAAATGTGAAGCGCGTCACCGCGAAGGGACAGGGTTGGGGCCATGGTGTCGGGATGTGCCAGTGGGGGGCCATGCAACTCTCCCGCGACGGGCATGGGTTCCGTGACATACTCAAGCACTACTACCCAGGAACCGAGTTGAGGACCTGGGACGGGGAATTCCAGGTGACGAGCGGGAGGCAGCATGCGAGGTAGATCGAGGGGGGGGCGCCGGGCCGGACGCGGCCGGGGCTCCCAGCAGCGGCCTGCGGAAGGCGGCACGGAAGGCAAGACGGAGGCCCGGACGCCGCGCAGGGCGGCGCGCAAGGTCGAGCCCCCTACCCTGGAGATGGTGGTCGGCCAGCTCTTCATGGTGGGGATTCCTCCCGACGCGACCTGGGAGGACTCGATCCGGGACCATCTCGCCAACCACTACGGCGGGGTGTTCCTGCGCCGTTCGAACCTGCGCTCCGTGGACCGGGCCCGCCGGGCCATCCACGAGCTACGCCGTGTGATCGGACGCGGCCTGCCGCCGCTCGTGGGCATCGACGAGGAGGGCGGGCTGGTCACCAACCTCGGCCACCTCACCACCCCGGCTCCCTCGGCGGCGGCGCTCGGGGCGGCGGACGACCCGGATCTGACCCAGGATGTCTACCACGGCATCGGGGACAAGCTGCGGGCCCTCGGCATGAACCTCCTCTGCGCACCGGTGCTGGATGTGAACAGCGAGCCCGCGAACCCGGTGATCGGCACAGCGCTGACGGCCACGGAGACGGTGACGCTCACCGTGGCTCCGATTCAGGACGGGCCTGCGTTGAACGTGACGGGTGCGGACCGCAGTGTGAACGAAGGCGGAACGGTCACGCTGGGTCCGATCGTGGCGGCGGACATCGACGCAGCCCGCGATCCGGCGTGGCGTGGCGAAGTCACGCTGACGGCGGACAACGGCGTGCTGACGTTGCCGGCGAACATGACGGTCCAGCCGGTGACGTTTGGG